>NZ_JACARN010000071.1:0-20761 GCF_013386605.1 Pseudomonas sp. IPO3749
CCGGCCGCCAAGCCGGCCGCTAAACCAGTGGCCGCTAAAGCTGCGGCCAAGCCAGCCGCCAAACCAGCAGCCAAGCCCGCCGCTAAACCAGCCGCCAAGCCTGCGGCCAAAACTGCAGCTGCAAAACCTGCTGCCAAGCCAGCCGCTGCGAAACCTGCAGCCAAGCCGGCCGCCGCTAAACCGGCTGCCAAGCCTGCTGCAGCCAAGCCAGCGGCAAAACCAGCCGCCGCGAAGAAGCCAGCAGTTGCAAAAAAACCAGCAGCACCCAAGCCTGCTGTTGCGGCCAAGCCTGCAACGGCGCCAACCGCTTCCACAGCCAACTCGGTGTCCGCACCGACCCCTGCTGCTGTGACCCCGACTGCAACGCCGGCAACCCCGACGCCATCCAGTCAGTCCTGATTTTTCCCAGGACACAAAAAATGCCCGGCCTGCAAAGGCCGGGCATTTTTTTGCGTCTGTATCAGTTGTAAGTGATAGACACGGTCACAGCGCTGGCCAAGCTGCCTTGAGTGATGGCTTCACCGGTTTTATGGTAAGCCGCTGCAAGCGCAAGGACAGCTTTGTTGCCGCTGGTTGCAACCGTTCGGCTGCGCTGGTCAGGGGTGCCATTGGCCGGGATGGTTGAAAGCGCGGGTGCGCGATGCGCCAGTAACAGCGCGGTGCCTTTCGAGCCACCGGTATTGGCAAATAATTCGCCATTCCCCGCTGAGGGCGTGCCGGTAAACAGGAAGATCACGTTGCGGATATCGGATTCACAGTCGGCGGAGACCTCGAAATCGAGCTGCCCGGCGGAGGGGGTCGCGTCCAGGTCGGAAATCTTGATGGTTGGCAAGGTAAGGGTGCGGTTCTCGTCGCCGGCGGCCAGGTTGCAGGTGCCGGCGTCGACCTGCCCGGCAAAGGTCAACGTGCCGGTTGTCGCGGCCTGGGCGCTGAAGCTGGCGAGCCCGCCGGTCATTGCCAACAGAAGGGGAATGCTGCGTAGGTACATCGGGTTTTCCTCAGGTTTCAGTTGTAGGTGATGTTGACGGTGGCGGTACTGGCCAGGGAGCCTTGGCTGACCGTGCCGTTTTTGTGATACGCGGCGCTAAGTGGCAAGACCGCGCGGTCGCCGGACACCGCCACGGTGCGTTCCTCGTTGGCGCTGATGGTCTGGGGCACGCCGTTGAGGCGTGAGTACAGCCACAGGTCTACGCCGCCGGCAGTGCCGGTGTTGTCGAAGAGCAGGGGGTTGCCCGGCGCCGGGGTGCCGCTGAAACGGAATGTGACGTTGGCCGCGTCGCTGCACTGGGCGGTCAACTCGAAGTCATGTACGCCCGCGTAGACAACGTCCTTCAAGGCGCTGGCTTGTATCGTGGGGAGCGTGATCGTGCGGTTGACGTCACCGGCGGCCAGGTCGCAGGTGGCGGCGGGCCTGACAAAGCGCACCGCGTTGCCAAGGTCAAGGCGGTAAACCTCTGGGGTGTGTATCCAGCGGTGCTCCCAGAGATTTCCGGCCGGGATCGTTCCGTCTGTGACAGGCCCCATTTTGTAAAAGTGCGCCGTCGCAGAGGTGTAGCTGGGGATCTTGCCGTATACCTGCTGGGGCGGCTGGGTGTGAATGGCGAAGAACGCTTCGTTGGCGCCGTCGGCCCACGTCAGGGAAATGCGTACGCCAATACCGGGGACTTCGGTGCGGTAGATGAGGGAGCCTGGGTATCGCTGGTCCGGGTATCGCCCGACATACCATCGGCGCACAGCCACAGGGCAATTGGCGACGAAGGCCGGAGAAGGACCGCTGAAGGCCTGGCTGGTGATGAGGCTCCCGTCAGGCAGACTGTTCGGCACCGTGATGGTCGCCGGCAGATTGAGGATCATCGTCGAGTCTGGATACCGATCGCAATACGCTTGAGCGGTCAGCGGCAGGCTCAGCACGGTCAACACGAATTTGGTGGAGTGTTTCATCTTCAGTCCCGTAGTAAGAAGTAGGGCGTTCGAGCGCGCCTGATCAACCGTTGGCCGCGGCTTGGCAAGTGCCTGCGTCCAGATGGCGCAATCGGTTGCCGCCCGCCGGCCCCCGCTGCGGGCCCACGCCGTATTGCAACCGGCAAGAAGCATTGGCCCCCCACTTGACCTTCAACTGCCCCTGCGGGCGAGAGACCCGCACAAAGGCTTTACCGCCTTGCCCGACAATGCCCACGCTGGAGCCGTCTTCATCGAACACATCCGAACCGAAAGGCAGCGAGCTACCGTCCTCGCGCAGGGCCGTGATCAAGATCGCCTGGCCGCTGACCGTGTCGAATTGCAGCTTCACCACCGAGCCCGCACGGGGTGCGACGTTTTGCGCGGCGGTCTTGAGCTCTACGTCGACGGACAGGTCCTTGGGGTCCAACTCGACCACGTTCTGGCGATAGGGAGTGAGGTGGGGCACCACGGCATAACCGCGCTTGCCGACCTGGGCGCCGTGGTTGCCGTTGATCCGCGCACCCTGCGCATCAGGCGCCTGGACGATGCCAAGGGTGTCGCCCAGTTCCGGGGCGAAAATCACGCCATCGGCGTGGGCGACGATGCCGCCGGTCATGCCGAGGGAGGTTGCGCGGTAAGCAGTGCTTTGCCCGAAACCTGCGGACAGCACGCCATGGCTGGCCTGGTATTTCATGTCGGCGGTCACTGAGTTGCTGCTGCCCTGCGTACGGCTGCCGCCCACGCCGTAGCTGAATTGGCTGCGTTCGCCCAGGGTGCCGCCGAGGTTCATCCGCTCACCGCTGCTTTGATCGCCGCGATAGGCGGTGGTGGTCAGGGTGGGGGAGCGAGCGTCGCTGCCCAGGGGCAGACTCAGGGTCAGTTCCACTTGTTTGTCGACCCGCTCACTCAGCAGATCCTTGCTGCGCTGGGCGCTGACGGTGTAGTGCAAGCCCTTCCAACTGCCGCTGTAGCCGGTGGTGAAGGTCAGGTTGCCGCTGCTGCGGTTCCAGTAGTTTTGCGAGGAACCGGTCAGGTAGACCGTACCGTTCGCCAGGCCTTGGTTGAGGCTGATGTCCATCCGGTCGCGCAGGCGCGAGACGTTATCCAGGTTGTTCCCGTCGATGGCGAGGTCGCGAACCCGTGCAGCGTCGGCGACGCTCAGAAAGCCTTGCGTGGAGTAGCGGTAGGCGCCGAGGGCAAAGTGGGTGCCGGTGTCGGTGAAGTTCTTGCTGTAGCGCAACTGCAGGCTTTGCCCTTGGCGAGCGCCGTGGCCTGGCAGCGCTGCGTTCGAGTGGGTCAGGTCAAGGGACAGTGCGCCATACGGTGTGTTGAACGCCGCCCCCAGCAGCTGCGACAGATAGTCGTCACCCGCCACCGCCCCGGTGTAGCCGGTCAGCAGGTTACTGAGGCCGTGCTGGTAAGTGGCTTGCATCAGCCTTGGGGGATGGCGCAGGCCGATTTCGTCGAGCAAGCCGGCGCTCAGCGAATAGCGGCTGTGGCCGGTGCGCAACAGGTTGGCGTTGGCGGCGAACGGCACGATGAATTCGCGCTGACGGCCATCGGCCTCGGTCACTGTGACGGTCAAGTCGCCGCCATAGCCGGTGGCAAACAAGTCGTTGAGCACGAACGGGCCAGGCGCGACCGACACTTCATCCAGCAACACACCGCGCTGACGCACGGTGACCCGCGCGTTGGTCTCGGCGATGCCGCGCACGACCGGGGCAAAGCCGGTCTGGGAATCCGGCAGCATCCGATCATCGCTGAACAGGCTGGCGCCGCGCAGGCGCACGCTGTCGAAGAGCTGGCCTGGGGTGTAGATCTCGCCGACCATCAGCTGTGATCGCAACGGGCTCAATTCGCGCTGCACATAGGTGCTGCTGCCCTGGTAGCCCGCGACGGCATCGCTCTGGCTGAAGCTGCCGTTGTGGCGCCAGTGCCAGCCACCCAGGTTGAGCCCGGTGTTCAGGCCCAAGTAATGAGAGTCGATGGAGCGACCCTTTGTGCGCGTCGTGAAGGTGTTGGCGTTGTAGCGCACAAACGCCGCATCGACCCCACCGTCCCAGTGTTTGGGGTCGACATACCCGCGCGCTTTGCGCGCCAGGTAGATCTGTGGAACCTGCAACGCCAGGCGGTTTTCGCCCGAGTCGAATTGAGCGGTGCTGCCTGGCAGGTAGGTTGCAATGTCTTCGCAGGGGGCGAATGCGGGAATAGGCGCCTGACCCGCTTCGGCGGGTTGATTGTGCGGCGCTTCCAAGTCGATGCCAAACCTGAGCACGGCGTCCCGCTCCAGGCACATCTGTGCAGCGTCCCGGCCCTTGACCGCGACGAACGTCAGGGATTCACGGCCGATCCACTGGCCATTGAGATAAACGTCGGTGCGGTAACTGCCGGGCAGCACCACGTTGCCCTGGCTGAATTTGGCGATATCGACCTGCCGGCCGCCCACGCCATCCGGAAAGAAGGCGGGGTTGAACCCCACGTTCTCGGCACCTTGGGCGACCACGACATAGGCGCTGCTCAGCAGCCAAAGGCAGCGCGTCATCAGCGTCCAACGATGACGTGCAAGGGGCCAGCTGTTCGGGCTGGCGTGGGTGTTCAGACTCATGTGTACCCTTTCCAAAAAGTGGGCGCTGTCCGAATTCGGGCAAAGCAAAGCCCTGCCCCGAGAAATGGGCATCAGACGAACGTGTGCGGTGAGGTCAGTCGTCGGCCAGACTGGCCGTGTGGGTCATGTCGAGAGCGGGCTGCTGTGGGTGCTGCGCACGCCGTAGTCGTCGAGCGTCTGGAACTCCACGGTGGCGGCGCTGCCCGACGGTTTTTTGAGGCTGGGTAGTTCAAAACGCGTGCGACCGCCAGGCGGCACCATGTTCCCGGCACCAGAAGCCGAGGGTTTGCGTGCATGACGCTGCTGAGCGTCCAGTACGTCGACCTGCTCGAAGGTCACGTGATAGGGCGTGGGGTTATAGACTTCCAAGGCCTGGCCGTGCTCGGTCGACTCACGCCGCCATTGCAGTTTTCCGGGCGCGGCGTCGACGCCATACGGCAGGTTCGGTGGCCGGAAAAACAGCTTGATCCGCGAACGGAAGGCCAGTTGCAGCTGATTGGCCTCCTGGGAATGCGCGGGCACCTCCAGCAGGTTGAACCAGAACAGGCTTTCCCGTTCCGTCGGCAGGCTGTCACCCGTGTACGCCAGGCGTAGAACCTGTTGCTTGCCCGGTTCCATACGAAAGATCGGCGGCGTGGCGATAAACGGCACCGTGGCCCGATCCGGGGTGGAGTGTTCGTCACCGCTGTCCAGCCACACCTGGATCAGCACGGGCGCCTGGTTCTTGCTTTCCAGCCTGACCGTCACCTCCTTGTCGTCCTGTGGGTAGATGATCCGGGTGCTGCTGATGACCACGCTGGCCTGCGCGGCGGCGCTCAGCAGTGCAAAGGCCAACGCGATGAGGCGGGCCGACAGGTGTGAAGCGAAAACGGCGTTCATGGTCTGTTACCCGGCGACTGGAGGCGTAAGGTCTGCCGAGTGGCGAACGCGGGCACCGAAGTCGCTGACGGCGGTGAATTCGACCTTGAGCGCACCGTTAGGGCGTTCGCGCAGCGACGGCAGCGCGAATACTTTCACGTCGCCGGCCGGCATCATCAGGCTGTCGTTGGCTTCCTTGTTGGCGGCTTTGCCGAAGCGTCTTCCTTCGCTCACCAAGACCACTGAACTCAGGGAAACATGGTAGGGCGTGGGGTTGGTCGCTTGCAGGGCATAGCCCTGGTGGTGGGCAACCAGTTTCCATTGCAACTTGGACGCCGCGCTGCCCACCGAGTAGGGCAATGCCTGCGGTCGCAGAAACACCCGCAAGCGGGTGCGAAAGGCCAATTCGATCTGGTTGTTCTGTTCGGCACCGGCGGTCAGCGGCGGGACTTCCAGCACGTTCAGCCAGTACAGGCTTTCGCGGTCGGTGGCCGCGGCCTCCCCGGAATAGCGCAGGCGCAGCGCCTGTTGCTGGTGCGGCTCGATGCGGAAGATCGGTGGCGAAAGGGTAAACGGTGTCTGCGCCGTGGCTGGCGTGGAGCGGATGTCGCCCGTGTCCAGCCAGGTTTGTACCAGGGCCGGGCGGTCACCTTTGTTTTCCAGGCGCACGACCACTTCCTGCTGATCGGCGGGGTAGATCACGCGGGTGCCATAGATAATGACCCCAGCCTGGGCGGGAAATGCGTGCAGCAGTAACCCTGCGATACCCCAGGTGGCAAGCGCGAGGCAGACCAGCTTTTTCATGCTCAATGTTCTCTACGAATCAGGCGGATGGGCCTGCCTGGCAACTGCAGGCCCGCTTGCGGTTTAGTTGTCGTACACGACCATGAAGCCGACGCGGGTCTTGACCGTGCCTTCAGTTGCGGCACCGCTGGCGTACATCTGCGCGGCCAGTGGGATGACCGCCTGGTTGTCGGTGATCACCACGCCTTCGGATTTTTCGGTGTAGACGTTGATTGGCGAGCCGTTCCGGTTCGTCACTTCAACCTGTACGTTCTTGGCGTTGGTGGTGTCGGACGGGTCATCGTAGCCGTCGATGTTCAAGCGTCCGGTTGCCACATCAATGGCCGGGCTGGTGGGGTCGAAGGCAACCATCGCGGTGCGACCGTTGGTGCAGCCACCTTCGCCAGGCGCGCCAATGCGAATGGTGAAACCGGTGAGGTTGGCGCGATCACCCGGTTTCGCCAGGCGTGCGGCAGACACACCGCCGAGGTTGACGTCTTTGACCACGGCACCGGTGCCCGGCGCTGCGCCTTCGATGGTGCAGGTCGTATCGTTCACCAGCCCGGTGAAATTGATGGTTCCGTCGTTGGCGGCGTGTGCCGTTTGCGAAACGGCCGCAGCCAAGGCAAGTGCGGCGGCAAGGGTGGAGAAAGTGTTGACTGTCATAGAGCTCCCAATCGTGCGTTATTTGAGTAATCCGCCGCACAGTGATGTGCTGCATCGGTAATTTGTTTCGTTTTTTTACCGAATTGCGGGGAGCTCTAATTTGGCTGGGAACGTTAACGATGCCTATAGAGATGTAACGAGATTTATCTCGTAATTGTTCGAAGTCCAAAATATTAATTAAAACAATTGTATGGGTCTGCGTCTGTAAGAATCAGGTGTAAGGCATATATGTAGGATTAAGTTGTAAGGGCGGGTCGAGTTGATTTTCCTATGTTGAAGCATCAAAAAAGCTGCGCTATACCCTGTTCGTGCAATGAGCGTATTTGAACTAAGTTGTACCTACTTTGGCGAACTTTCTGGTGGCCGATATGCACACCATCATGTTGTTGGATGATCACGAGATGGTTCGACAGGGGATCGAACTGGGCCTGCGTAAAGAGACCGATCTGGACGTTATCGGCTCATTCAGCACGTCCAGGGCGTTACTGGATGCGCTCACACAGCGACCTGTGGATGTGGTGGTGATGGACTTTACGCTGGGGCCGTCGGACATCGATGGCCTCAGCCTGATCCAGATGCTGAGCCGGCGCTTTAAGCGCTGCAAGGTGCTCGTTGTGTCGTCGCACTGCACACGTGCAAGGGTCACGCTGGCGCTAAAGGCTGGCAGCCTGGGGGTACTGGGCAAGACCCAACAGCTCACGGAATTGGTCGTGGCTATTCGAACCGTCGCCCAAGGGCGGATTTACCTGCAACGCGGCATGTTGTCGGTATTGCAGGAGGGGGAGTCTGCTTTGTGGCAGATGAATATCGAATCGAAACTTGAAACGGCTATGCCGTTGCGATTAAGTGGCTCTTTAACGCCCAAAGAACAAGAAGTATTGCGTTGTTTTTTGGATGGCATGTCCGTGAACTCAATTGCGGCAAAGTTTTCGCGCAGTGCAAGTACCATCAGTACACAAAAACAATCGGCTTATCGAAAGCTGGGGATCAGGACCGACAGTGAACTTTTCATGTTCACTAAACAGTTTGGTCGACCTGATTGATTTCAATGAGTCTTTAAGTCGGATTGTCCAGATAACGCAGCGCCCATTGCTCTGTGGCCTGTCGTGCCGGCGACTGCAGATGGGGCGCCACCAGCATCATGATCTGGTAGATCACCACTTGCACCTCACCTTCGCGATCGAGAATCCGCTGGTAATCCAGGGAGAACAGCAAGGTCATGGTGATTTGCTCAACCAGTTGCCCCAGCGCCTGGGTGTCGCTGACCAACTGCCCGGCGGCCTTGAGCCGTGCCAGCAGAGACGCCAAGGTCCGTTTGAGCGCCGTCAGCAGGTTGCGAATGCCCTTGGCCAGCTTTGGCAGGCGTCCCGCCAGGTTCGACAAGTCCTGGAACAAGAACCGGTAATGCGCCATGCGCTCGACGATCAGGTGCAGGAACAGCCAGTAATCCTCGGCTTCCAGTTGCGCGTCCGCGGGAGGGTCGAGCAGGGGCGCCAACTCATTCTGGAAACGCTCGAACAACCCGAGCACCAACGGTTCCTTGCCATGGAAGTGGTAGTAGAGGTTGCCGGGGCTGATCCCCATTTCATTGGCCACCTCCATGGTCGACACGTTCGGTTCGCCCTTCTGGTTGAACAATTGCAGGGCACATTCAAGGATACGGTCGCGGGTCTTCATCCAGTCTTCTTAATGTGATCGTTGAGCTCAGCGCACGCGCACATAGGTGCCGGGCGCCGCTTCCATCGGTGGGTAATTCTGGTTGCCCAGGGCGGTAAGGGTTTCCCGTTGCGCGCCGGAGCGCTGCTGGATCCAGTCCAGCCACTGCGGCCACCAGCTGCCTTCGACGTGGTTGGCGTCGTAGTACCAGGCGCGCGGGTCGCTGCTCAGCTTGGGGTTCTCGACGTAGTTGGCCTTGGGGTTGCCCGGCGGGTTGAGAATGCTCTGGATATGCCCGCTGTTGGACAGCACGAAGCGCCGCTCGCCGCCCAGCAATTGGGTGGAGCGATACACCGCGTCCCACGGCGTGATGTGGTCATTGATGCCCGCCACACTGAAGCTGTCCACCGTGACCTTCTGCAAATCGATCGGCGTGCCACACACTTCCAGGCCGCCTGGATGGCTCAGCGGGTTGTGCTTGAAGAAGTCCAGCAGGTCACCGTGCAGCGCTGCGGGCAGGCGCGTGTTGTCGTTGTTCCAGTACAGGATGTCGAAAGCCGGCGGTTCCTTGCCCAGCAGGTAGTTGTTGATCCAGTAGTTCCAGATCAGGTCATTGGGGCGCATCCAGGCGAACACCTTGGCCATGTCGCGGCCGTCCAGCACGCCTTGCTGATAAGACCGGCGCTTGGCGGCTTCCAGGGTTTGTTCATCAGCGAACAGGGTGGCGGGGCTGTCGATCTGGCTGTCCAGCAGGCTCACCAGGTAGCTGGCGCTGGAGATACGACGCAACTGGCGCTTGGCCTGCAAGTGGCCTTGCAGCGCAGCGATGGTCAGGCCACCGGCGCAGGCGCCCATCAGGTTGACCTCACGGGCGCCGGTGATGGCGCGGCACACGTTGAGGGCTTCTTCCTGCGCAGCGACGTAGGTGGACAAGCCCCATTCGCGATGCCGCACGTCCGGGTTGCGCCAGCTGACCATGAACGTCTGCAGGCCATTTTTCAGGGCGTACTGCACAAAGCTGTTGGCCGGGCTCAAGTCGAAAATGTAGTACTTGTTGATTTGCGGCGGCACGATCAACAGCGGCTTGGCGTACTGTTTTTCGCTCATGGGCTTGTACTGGATCAACTCCAGCAGCTCATTGCGAAACACCACCGAGCCTGGGGTGGTGGCGACCGTCTTGCCCACCTCGAAGGCGTGTTTGCTCACCTGGCGCGGCAGGCCATTGTTGTGCAGCAGGTCTTCGAACAGGTTGGTCACTCCGCGCACCACGCTGTTGCCGCCGGAATTGAGCAGTTCCTTGATCGCCAGCGGGTTGAGCAGGGTGTTGGAAGGGGAAACCGCATCGTTGATCAACGAAAAAGCAAAATGCGCTCGGGCGCGGTCATCGGCGCTCAGGTTGCTGTCATCGATCCAGTGACGGGTCTGCTTCTGCCAGCTCAAATAGGCTTGCAGGCTACGCCGGTACAGCGGGTTGAGTTTCCAGGTGGGGTCGGTGAAGCGGCCGTCGTTGGGGTTGGGTTCGTGCACGGTTTCACCGAGCAGCACGCGGCCCAGTTGACCGCTCAACGCCCAGGCATGGCGAGCGGTATGCACTGGGTTGCGCAAGCCGTGGGCGGCCACGCTGCGCAGGGTCGACAGCAGGTCCCGACCGCGCAGGCCGGTGATCGCATTTTGCGCATTGATGAACGCGGCAGGGGTGGGCGCCGGGTTCGTCACGGGTCTTTCTCGCATGAGCCAACACTCCTTCGTCAAGCCATCAAACAGGCACGCCAATTCAGAACCATAGCCGGTTCCTGGCAAGTTGCGCGGCGGTGCGGTCCTTACACGGCCGGTCGCGGATGGATCACCGCGCGCATGCGCTCCTCTTCGAGAAATTTCATGATGATCGGCGCCACGGCTTCCGCCCGGGTGATCAGGAACAGGTGGCCGTCATCGATTATGTGCAACTGTGCATTGGGAATGCGCCAGGCCAGCATGCGCATGTTGATCAGCGGGATCAGCGGGTCGTCGTCCCCGGCCAGCACCAGGGTGGGTTGGCGGATCTTGTGCAGCCAGTGGATGCTGGTCCAGCCCAACCCGGCGAACAGCTGCCAGTAGTAACCCAGCTTGCCGGCCGAGCGCACTTTGCTCGCGTGTTCGGCGGCGAGCTTGGAGTCGCGGCGGAACGAGCCGCCGTAGATCATCGGCGCGATGCGCACCACATGGGACGGTTGGATGTAACGGCGCGGGCTGGCCATCAACCACAACACTTTCGGCTTGCCCGGCACCATCACCGCACCCGCCGCCGTGGCCGCCAGGATCAGCTTCTTGCAGCGCTCCGGGTAGTCGTAGGCAAATTGCTGTGCCAACGCGCCACCCCAGGACACACCCACCGCGTTCACCTGGCCATAGTCCAGGTAGTCGAGCATGCGTGCGGTGAGCTTGGCCAGGCCGGGAAAACGGTACGGTCGATTGGGTGTGGAGGAACCGCCCACGCCGGGCACATCGAACGCGATCACTTCCAGGTCCGGGTCCAACGCCTGGACGAACGGAAACACCAACTCAAGGTTGGCGCCGATGCCATTGAAGATCAGCAACGGCGTCAAGTGAGGCTTGCCCGGGCGCACCGCCGTGCGGATGGTCTGGCCATCCAGGTCGATGGTGCGGAAGATGAACGGTTGCGGCATGCTCAAGCCCTGTGAAGTGTGACAGCCGGAATGCGGTCTAAATGTGGGAGCGGGCTTGCTCGCGAAAGCAGTGTGTCAGTCAGTACATTTGATACTGATGGACCGCGTTCGCGAGCAAGCCCGCTCCCACATTTGGATCTCATTTCAATCTAGCGTTCATGTACGTATGTGCCCGGTGCTGCTTCGGCTGCGGCGTACGTTTTATTACCCAGCGCCGTCGGGGCTTTCTTCAACTTGCCCGCCCGTTCCGCCTGCCAGGCTTGCCAATGCAACCACCACGAATCGGTATGCTTGGTCGCATTCTCCTGCCATTCCAGGGGCTTCGCCGTCAGGCTGTCGCTGGTCTGGTAGCGCGCCTTGGGGTTGCCCGGCGGGTTGAGGATGCTCTGGATATGCCCGCTGCTGGACAGCACGAACTCCACCTTGCCGCCAAACAACTGCGCCGACTTGTAGCACGACTGCCACGGCGTAATGTGGTCGTTGGTGCCAGCCAGG
Organism: Pseudomonas sp. IPO3749; assembly: GCF_013386605.1. Lineage (NCBI taxonomy): Bacteria > Pseudomonadati > Pseudomonadota > Gammaproteobacteria > Pseudomonadales > Pseudomonadaceae > Pseudomonas > Pseudomonas sp. IPO3749. The sequence continues at coordinate 11,671 of NZ_JACARN010000071.1, forward strand.
GAATAGATATCGGCGGTGACCTGCTTGAGGTCGATGGGCGTGCCGCACACTTCCAGTGCGTTGGCGCGCACCAGTGGGTTGTTCTTGAACAGCTCGATCAGGTCACCGTGGAAAGCCGCTGGCAGACGCGTGGTGTCGTTGTTCCAGAACAGGATGTCGAACACCGGCGGCTCATTGCCCAGCAGGTAGTTGTTGACCCAGTAGTTCCAGATCAGGTCGTTGGGCCGCATCCAGGCAAACACCTTGGCCATGTCGCGGCCTTCCAGCACGCCGGCCTGGTAGGAGTGGCGCTTGGCCGCTTCCAGGGTCTGTTCGTCGACGAACAGCGCTACCTGGGTGTCCAGCGTGGTGTCGAGCACACTCACCAGCAGGGTCAGGGCGTTGACCTTCTTCTCTCCCAGCGCCGCGTAGTGGCCGAGCAGGGCGGTGCAGGTGATACCCCCCGAGCAGGCGCCGAGCATGTTCACATCTTTGCTGCCGGTAATCGCCGTGACCACATCCACCGCTTCCTTGAGCGCCTCGATATAGGTCGACAGGCCCCACTCGCGCTGGGCCTTGGTCGGGTTGCGCCAGCTGACGATAAAAGTCTGCTGGTTATTGCGCAGGCAGAAGCGCGCCAGGCTCTTCTCAGGGCTCAGGTCGAATACATAGAATTTGTTGATCTGCGGCGGCACTACCAGCAGCGGGCGTTCGTGCACCTGTTCGGTGATCGGCTTGTACTGGATCAGCTCCAGCACGTCGTTGCGAAACACCACGGCGCCTTCGGTCGTGCCCAGGGTCTTGCCCACTTCAAAGGCGCCCATGTTGACCTGGCTCGGCATGCCGCCGTTATGCACCATGTCCTTGGCCAGGTGGGACAGGCCATCGAGCAGGCTCTTGCCGCCGGTTTCAAAGAAACGTTTGACCGCCGCCGGGTTGGCCGCGCTGTTAGTAGGGGCCATGGCTTCAGTCATCAGGTTGATCACAAAGTGACCACGGCTGATGTCCTGTTCCGACAGGTTGCTGTCGCCGATCCAGTCGTGCAGTTCCTTGCGCCACGCCAGGTAGGTTTGCAGGTAGCGTTTGTAGAGCGGGTTCTGGCTCCAGGCCGGGTCCTGGAAGCGACGGTCGTCGTTCTCGGGTACCAACGCGGATTTGCCGAACATCACGTTCTTCAACTCGACGCCAAAATGCGCGACGTGCTTGACGCTGTGCAGCGGTTGTTTGATGGCTTGGGTCAGCACCATCTTCGCCGAGGCGAGTAAATCCTTTTTACGTAACGCGATGATCGGGTTGAGCCCCAGGGTGTTTTCCGAGGCCTGGCGTTTCAAGTCATCGTTGTTCTTGTTACTCATCTACGACGCTCCATTGTCCGAAAGACGAGTACCGGGGACCGCTGCGCACCCAGTTTCGATACACAACACAAGCCTGGTACTGCGACTCGGGTGACCGTTGATACCGCATCGTCAAATGCAGGGAACTTGCCAGCTCCATTGGTTACCCGAGTTTAATTTTTTTCGCAAGCGGACCAATCGTTGGTCACGCGACAGGGCATTCAAGCAGATGAAATTAGAAAATGCCCTCTAAAGAGCAAGAGGCCTGGGCTAGAGCATCAGCCGCACGACCGACTGATCCGGATCGCGGGTTTTGCCAGCGGCTTTGAGTTCGGCCAGATAATCGACCCACAACGCGTCTTGGCGCACGGCGAGCTGGTAGAGGTAGTCCCAGGTGAACAGTCCGCTGTCATGACCGTCGTCGAAGGTCAATTTCAGTGCGTACTGGCCGGCCGGTTCGATCTTGATCAACCGCACATTGAGCTTGCCGAATTGCAGGATCGGTTTGCCGTGCCCCTGGACCTCGGCGGAAGGCGAGTGGGTGCGCAGCAGTTCGGCGGGGAGTTGGTACACCTCGTCGGGCCCGTAGGTGAGGCCAAGGGTGTTGGAGGTTTTGTGCAGGTTTACAGCGGTGGGGAATTTAGTCATGGCGCAAGTCGTCCAGTATGGCTGGTATATGTGGCGAGGGAGCTTGCTCCCGCTGGGCTGCGCAGCGGCCCCAAAATCTTGGGAGCGCTTCGCACTCCAGCGGGAGCAAGCTCCCTCGCCACAAGAGCCCGCCGTCGCAGGGAGATGACTTACAGGATATAACGAGACAGATCTTCGTTCTGCGCCAATTCGCCCAAGTGGCTGTTGACGTATTCAGCGTCGATCTTGATCACTTCGCCATTTTGCGCGCCAGCCAGGTCGCCAGCACTGAAGGACACTTCCTCCAGCAAACGCTCCAGCAAGGTGTGCAAACGACGGGCACCGATGTTCTCGGTCTTCTCGTTGACCTGCCAGGCGATCTCCGCCAGGCGCTTGATGCCGTCCGCTTGGAATTCGATACCCAAGCCTTCGGTTTTCAGCAGCTCACGGTATTGCTCGGTGAGCGACGCGTGCGGCTCGCTGAGGATGCGCTCGAAGTCGCCTGGGGTCAGCGCCTTGAGCTCCACGCGGATCGGCAGGCGGCCTTGCAGCTCCGGCACCAGGTCGCTTGGCTTGCTCAGGTGGAACGCGCCGGAGGCGATAAACAGGATGTGGTCGGTCTTGACCATGCCCAGCTTGGTGTTCACCGTGCAGCCTTCGATCAGCGGCAGCAGGTCGCGCTGTACGCCTTCGCGGGACACATCGACGCCGCCGGAATTGCCGCGCTTGGCGACTTTGTCGATCTCGTCGATAAACACGATGCCGTGCTGCTCGACCGCTTCCAGGGCCTTGGCCTTGAGTTCTTCCTCATTCACCAGGCGCCCGGCTTCTTCGTCGCGCACCAGTTTCAGCGCTTCCTTCACCTTGAGCTTGCGGCTTTTCTTCTTGCCCTTGCCCATGTTGGCGAACAGGTTCTGCAACTGGCTGGTCATTTCTTCCATGCCAGGCGGGGCGGAGATGTCGACGCCGGAGACTTCAGCGACTTCGATCTCGATTTCCTTGTCGTCCAGCTGGCCTTCACGCAGGCGCTTGCGGAACAGCTGGCGGGTGTTGGAGTCCGAGGCCGGCGCGGCGTCTTCGTTGAAACCCATGCGTGCCGGTGGCAGCAGGGCGTCGAGGATGCGTTCTTCGGCGGCGTCTTCGGCGCGGTGGCTGACCTTGGTCACTTCCTGTTCGCGCAGCATTTTCAGGGCGGCGTCGGCCAGGTCACGGATGATCGACTCGACGTCGCGGCCAACGTAGCCCACTTCGGTGAACTTGGTGGCTTCGACCTTGATGAACGGTGCATTGGCCAGCTTGGCCAGGCGACGGGCGATTTCGGTTTTACCGACGCCGGTCGGGCCGATCATCAGGATGTTCTTGGGCGTTACTTCAACGCGCAGTTCTTCGGGCAGTTGCATCCGGCGCCAGCGGTTACGCAGCGCAATGGCTACGGCGCGCTTGGCATCGTCCTGGCCGATGATATGGCGGTTGAGTTCATGGACGATTTCGCGGGGAGTCATGGACATAGTGTTTGGCGGCCTCAAGCGGAATAAGCCTACGGCTTACTCGGCGAGGTCCTGCTCCTCAATGGTCTGGTTGTGGTTGGTGAACACGCAGATATCACCGGCGATGCCCAGGGCGGTCTCGACGATTTCGCGAGCCGACAGGTCGGTTTTCTTCAACAGTGCGCTGGCGGCCGCTTGGGCGTAGCCACCGCCGGAACCCATGGCGATCAGGCCATGTTCAGGCTCAACCACATCGCCGTTGCCGGTGATGATCAGGGAAGCTTCTTTGTTGGCAACGGCCAGCATGGCTTCCAGTCGGCTGAGAGAACGGTCGGTGCGCCATTCTTTGGCGAGTTCAACCGCCGCGCGCACCAGGTGGCCCTGGTGTTTCTCAAGTTGGCCTTCGAAACGTTCGAAAAGGGTGAAGGCGTCGGCGGTGGCGCCGGCAAAGCCTGCGAGAACCTGGCCGTGGTACAGGCGACGCACTTTCTTGGCGTTGCCTTTCATCACGGTATTACCCAGGGAAACCTGGCCGTCGCCGCCCATGACGACTTTGCCGTGGCGACGTACTGAAACGATGGTGGTCAAGGGGAGAGTCTCCACGCAGCGGGGCGAAAATGCCCTGATGAAAACTCATATGGGGGTGGCGGGGGGGATTTCAACCGCGAGGGCAGTGTGCGGACGAGTGGTGTTTATCTTTCTGACACGCCACAAAACAAAATGTGGGAGCGGGCTTGCTCGCGAATGCGGTGGGTCAGTCGCCGAAAATACTGACTGAAATACCGCTTTCGCGAGCAAGCCCGCTCCCACATGGGGCCTGCTGCGCTCTTAGTCTCAGCGACTCTGGCGTTGTTGTAACAACAGGTTGCTAAAGCCCGCGCCGGCCAGTTGTTTCTGCGCCACAGTCAACTGTTCACGGTTGCTGAACGGCCCCACCAGCACGCGATACCAGGTCGCCTCCTTCACCGTACCCGACTCAACCGTCACCGACTGGCCCAGCAGAATGATCTGCGCCCGCACGCGATCCGCATCCGCCTGTTTCGGGAACGAGCCCGCTTGCAGGAAGAACTTCGTCACCGGCGCGGCTTTGGTCTCGGCAACCGGCGGTGCTGGCGGCGGCGTAATGCCGGCCAGCGCGGCCTGGGCGCGCGCCGTGTCGATTTTCGCCGCTTCCGCCGGGGTGACCGGGGTGGTCGGCACCTGCGGCGTCGGCAGGGTTTTCTCCGGCACGGCGTCGGGTGGCACGATCACTTCCGATTCCGGCAGCAGCGTGTAGAAGTCGTACTTCGGCTTCACCGGTGCGGTCGGGCTTGGCGCCGTCTTGTTGGCTTCGGCCATTTTCGTGGCCTTCTGCTGTTCCTGCTTGACCCGTTTGACGTCATCGCCCTTGCCCGGATCCAGCTTCATCAGGAACACGATAAACGCGCCGACGGTGAGGCCGATCGCCATCCACAACCAGCCTGGAATAGGCTTCTTCGCCGGGGCCTGGTAGCGGCTGGCGCCGCGCTTGGGTGCAGGTTTTTTCTTGGCAGCCAACTTACATACGCTCCAGAGTTTCCAGGCCCAACAGTTCCAGGCCTTGCTTGAGGGTCCGTCCCGCCAACGCGGCGAGGCGTAGGCGGCTTTGCTTCTGGGCTTCATCGTCGGCGGTGAGGATCGGGCAGTTCTCGTAGAAACTGGAGAACAGGCCGGCGACTTCGTACAGGTAAGTGCACAGGATGTGCGGCGTGCCTTTCTCGCCGACGCTGTTCAGCACTTCGCCGAATTGCGCCAGCTTGGCGGCCAGTTCCTGTTCGTGCGGGGCGTCCAGCACAATCTGGCCTTCGACTTCGCTGAAGTCCTTGCCCAGCTTGCGGAACACGCCCGCCACACGGGTGTAGGCGTACAACAGGTACGGCGCGGTGTTGCCTTCGAAGTTCAGCATCAGCTCGAAGTTGAAGCTGTAGTCGCTGGTGCGGTGCTTGGACAGGTCGGCGTATTTCACCGCGCCGATGCCCACCACGCGGGCGATGTTGCGCAGGTCGGCCTCGGCCAGCTCCGGGTTCTTTTCCTTCACCAGGTTGTAGGCACGTTCCTGGGCTTCGGTCAGCAGGTCGATCAGCTTCACGGTGCCGCCGTCACGGGTCTTGAACGGGCGGCCATCGGCGCCGTTCATGGTGCCGAAGCCCATGTGTTCCATGTGCATCGGGTGGGTGACGAAGCCGGCGCGACGCGCCACTTCGAACACCTGCTGGAAGTGCAGGGCCTGGCGCTGGTCAACGAAATACAGCGCGCGATCAGCCTTGAGCACGCCGCTGCGGTAGCGCACGGCGGCCAGGTCGGTGGTGGCGTAGAGATAGCCGCCATCGGCCTTGACGATGATCACCGGCAGCGGTTCGCCTTCCGCGGTCTTGAATTCTTCGAGGAACACGCACTGCGCGCCGTTGCTTTCTACCAGCAGGCCTTTGGCCTTGAGGTCGTTGACCACGTTGATCAGGTCGTCGTTGTAGGCACTTTCGCCCATCACATCGGCCATGGTCAGCTTGACGTTGAGCAGCTCGTAGATTTCCTGGCAATGGGACAGGGAAATCTCACGGAAGCGGTTCCACAGCTCCAGGCATTCCTTGTCACCGGCTTGCAGCTTGACCACCAGGCCACGGGCGCGGTCGGCGAATTCTTCGGACTCGTCGAAGCGCTTCTTGGCGGCGCGGTAGAAGTTTTCCAGGTCCGACAGCTCGTTGCTGGTGATCGGGTTTTCCTGCAGGTAGGCCATCAGCATGCCGAACTGGGTGCCCCAGTCGCCCACGTGGTTCTGACGGATCACGGTGTCGCCGAGGAATTCCAGGACCCGCGCCACGCCGTCGCCGATGATGGTGGAGCGCAGGTGGCCCACGTGCATCTCTTTGGCCAGGTTCGGTGCCGACAGGTCAATCGCCACGCGTTGCAGTGGGCCGGCCTTGCGCACGCCGATCTTGGCGTCGGCCAGGGCAGCATCCAGGCGCGAAGCCAGGGCCTGGGTGTTCTGGAAGAAGTTGATGAAGCCAGGGCCGGCGATTTCAGCCTTGGTCACGCTTTCGTCCGCCGGCAGCGCGGCGATGATTTTTTCTGCCAGGTCGCGCGGTTTCATGCCCGCAGGCTTGGACAGCATCATCGCGATGTTGCTGGCGAAGTCGCCGTGGGTCTTGTCGCGGGTGTTTTCCACCTGGATCGCTGGCGTCAGGCCTTCAGGCAACACACCTTCGTTGACGAGTTGGGTGAGGGCTTGTTGGATCAGCTGGCGAATGGTGTCTTTCATGGTGTTCTCTTTCGACCGCAAGCGGCGGCGCGCGATGCGCAGGTGGAAAAACTGGGCATTATCCGTGGCGAGGGCGGGCTTGCCAACCTTCGCGGGACCTATGGCCAGGCTTAATACAAATCTACCGGGTCTACGTCCAATGACCATCGCACTTGCCGGCCGCTGGGCATTTGCTCCAGGGCAAGCAACCAGCTACTTAATAACCGATGCAGGGGCGCGCGCGAGGTTGCCTGCAAGAGTAGCTGAGCGCGATAACGCCCGGCGCGGCGCTCCATCGGGGCGGGCACCGGGCCGAGCAGTTCGATGCCGCTCAGGCCCAGTTCGCCGAGCAAACGTTCGGCGGCGCTGCACGCCTCATCCAGAAAACTCTCTGCTTGCCCTGGCTTGTGGGCTTCGGCGCGCAGCAGGGCCAAATGGGAAAACGGCGGCAGGCCCGCCGCGCGACGTTCGCTCAGCGCCTGCTCGGCGAAGGCGAAGTAGCCTTGTTCGGTCAGCTGGATCAGCAGTGGATGGTCGGCCAAGTGGGTCTGGATGATGACCCGGCCTGGCTCTTCGGCACGCCCTGCGCGGCCAGCAACCTGCACGATCAACTGCGCCATACGCTCGCTGGCGCGGAAATCCCCGGAGAACAACCCGCCGTCGGCATCCAGGATCGACACCAGGGTCACCCGTGGAAAGTGGTGCCCTTTGGCAAGCATCTGCGTGCCGATCAGGATGCATGGGTGGCCTTTCTGGATGGTGGCGAACAGTTGGTTCATCGCGTCCTTGCGCGAGGTGCTGTCGCGGTCGACCCGCAAAACCGGGTAATCCGGGAACAGAATGCCCAGGCGCTCTTCAGCCCGTTCGGTGCCGGCGCCCACCGGTCGCAGGTCGACTTTGCCGCACTGCGGGCAGTGGCGCGGTACGCGTTCCACATGGCCGCAATGATGGCAGCGCAGCTCGCCGTAGCGCTGGTGCACGGTCATACGCGCATCGCAGCGTTCGCATTCGGACATCCAGCCGCAGTCGTGGCACAGCAGGGTCGGCGCAAAGCCGCGCCGGTTGAGGAATACCAGGACCTGTTGGCCAGCGGCGAGGGTCTGGCCGATGGCTTGTTGCATCGGCCCGGAAATCCCGCTGTCCAGTGGACGGCTTTTGACGTCCAGGCGCAGGAATTTTGGCTGCTTGGCGCCGCCGGCACGCTCGTTGAGGCGCAGGAGGCCGTAACGCCCGGTGTAGGCGTTGTGCAAGCTCTCCAGGGATGGCGTGGCCGAGCCCAGCACAATCGGGATGTCTTCCTGGCGTGCACGCACCAGTGCCAGGTCGCGGGCGTGGTAACGCAGGCCTTCCTGCTGTTTATAGGAGCCGTCGTGCTCCTCGTCGATGATGATCAGCCCGGGGTTTTTCATCGGCGTGAACAGCGCCGAGCGAGTGCCGATAATAATGTCGGCCTCGCCATCTCGTGCGGCCAGCCAGGACTCCAGGCGCTCACGGTCATTGACTGCCGAGTGCACCAGCGCGATGCGCGCGTTGAAGCGCTGTTCGAAGCGCGCCAGGGTCTGTGGGCCCAGGTTGATCTCGGGAATCAGCACCAGCGCCTGTTTGCCGGCTTGCAGGGTCTCGCGGATCAACTGCAGATAGACTTCGGTCTTGCCGCTGCCGGTGACGCCCGCCAGCAGGAACGCATGGAAACTGTCGAAGCCGGCGCGAATCGCTTCATAAGCGGCGCGTTGCTCGGGGTTCAGCGGCAGTTCCGGTTGGGCCAGCCAGTGTTCGTGGCGGGCATCCGGGGCGTGCTTGCGGATTTCCACCTGCACCAGGCCCTTGGCGAGCAACAGGTCGAGGCTGTCTTTGCTCAGCATCAGCTTGCTTAACAGCTGATGCGCGACGCCATGGGGGTGCTGGGCCAGTGTCGCCAGGGCTTCACGCTGGCGCGGGGCGCGGGCGATGCGCGGGTCGTCGAGGCGCGCACCGGGCACCATCGACCAGAAACGTTCCTGGCGCGCTTCGGCCAGTTCGCCCTGGCGCAGCAGTACTGGCAGCGCCCAACTGAGCGTATCGCCGAGGCTGTGCTGGTAATACTGGGCAGTCCACAGGCACAGCTTAAACAGGGCGGGCGGCAGCGGTGGGGTGGCGTCGAGCATGGCCAGCGCAGGCTTGAGCTTTTCCGCCGGGACTTCGCTGTGATCCGCGACCTCCACCAATATGCCGATCATCTCCCGCCGGCCAAACGGCACGCGCACGCGCATGCCCGGCTGCAGCTGTGCCCGCAGCACGCCGGCCGGGGCCCGGTAATCGAACAGGCGGCGCAAGGGCGAGGGCAGGGCTAGGCGCAAAATGGCGTCGGGCACGCGGGGGGTCTCATATAAAGGCAGGCGGTGGCGCAGGGGCGGGAGCCTAGCAGACAGGGG
>NZ_JACARN010000072.1:0-75367 GCF_013386605.1 Pseudomonas sp. IPO3749
CGAGGGAAGCGGGCTTTATGTGGGAGCGGGCTTGCTCGCGAATGCGGTGTGTCAGTCGACATATTCATCAACTGACCTACCGCATTCGCGAGCAAGCCCGCTCCCACATTGACGGTGTACATCTTCTGGCTTGATGAGTTTCCATAGGTACGACCATGTCCCAAGACCGTCGCTACAGCTTCGAGTTCTTCCCGACCAAGACCGATGCTGGGCATGAAAAACTGATGGCGACTGCTACGCAGTTGGCCAGCTACAACCCCGACTTCTTCTCCTGCACCTACGGCGCCGGCGGCTCGACCCGTGACCGCACGATCAACACCGTGTTGCAGCTGGAAAGCCAAGTCAAAGTTCCCGCCGCTCCGCATTTGTCATGCGTGGGCGACAGCAAGGACGACCTGCGCGGCCTGCTGACCCAATACAAAGCCGCCGGCATCAAGCGCATCGTCGCCCTGCGTGGCGACTTGCCGTCCGGCATGGGCATGGCCAGCGGTGAGCTGCGCCACGCCAATGACCTGGTGAGCTTCATCCGTGAAGAAACCGGCGATCACTTCCACATCGAAGTGGCGGCTTATCCGGAGATGCACCCCCAGGCACATAGTTTCGAAGACGATCTGCAGAACTTCGTGCGCAAGGCCAACGCCGGCGCCGACAGCGCGATCACCCAGTACTTCTTCAACGCCGACAGCTACTTCTACTTCGTCGAGCGTGTACGGGCCATGGGTGTGAACATCCCGATCGTGCCGGGCATCATGCCAATCACCAACTACAGCAAGCTGGCGCGCTTCTCCGACGCCTGCGGTGCCGAGATCCCACGCTGGGTGCGCAAGCAACTGGAAGCCTATGGCGATGACGTCAAGAGCATCCAGGCGTTTGGCGAACAGGTCATCACGAATATGTGTGAAGATTTGTTGAACGGTGGTGCGCCAGGGCTGCATTTCTATACCCTTAACCAGGCTGAACCGAGCCTTGCGATCTGGAACAACCTCAAGCTGCCGCGCTGAGGTCGTTCAAGCAGTATCAAGGCCCTCGTTTATACGGGGGCTTTTTTTGTTCACACACTCCCGGAATGGAAGCCAGCAGTAAATGAATACAGCGCCCCCGACTCCTCGCCCACAGCTGGTTTACCTGGTATTTGGCGCCGAGACCTACCATCAGGAAGCGGTATTCAGCATCGCCAGTGCACTCGCGCATCTGGGCACTACGCAGAACATGCCGCTGGACATCCAGGTGTTCAGCGATAACCCCACGCCCTACGCAGGTTTGCCGGTGCAGGTCCACGCACTGGACGACGCCACGCGCCAACGCTGGAGCGAACCCCACGGCTACCATTTCCGCACCAAACATGTGCTGTTGCGCCAGGTCCTCGAAACCTCGGAACGCGCGCTGCTGATCGACACGGATACGTTTTTCCACGACTCGCCCATGGCGCTGTTCGAGCGCGTCGCGCCCGGCACCTTGTTGTGCAACGCGTTCCACGCAAAATACGGTGATAACTGCGAAAGCGTGCTGTATGAAGCCCTGGCCAACTACCTGGCCGACAAGGGCGTGGCCGACGACGATATGTGGCTACTCAACTCCGGCGTCATGGGCCTGGCCCGGCAAGACGCACACCTGCTGGAGCACTCGATCGAGTTGATGGACGAATTGTTTCCGATGGCCCATGGCGCGTACACCCTGGAAGAGTTCTGCTTGTCGGTGGCCGCATACCGTCAAGTCAACGTCCGCCAGTGTCCGGACCTGATCCACCACTACTGGAGCCGCAAACAGCTGTTCCGCGCCAAGGTCAAGGCTTGGATCATCAAACACGCCGCCACGCCCGTCAGCGCCGAGGCACTGGCCGACACGCGCAAGGTTTCCGCCCACCTGCCGCGCCCACCGCGCCTGCAGCGCCTGATGTACAAGCTGATCACCCTGGCCCTGCCCAAGCGCAAGCAGCAGTTCATCCGCGAGATTCTCTACGGTTGCTACGAGCATGAAAACGAATTCGACCAGGCGTGCGGCCCGGTTTGGTGGGACAAGGCTCGGCAAAACCAGGCAGAGCGCCAGAAGTGCCCGGTGGACGCGCACCAACTGGAACACTGGTTCGCCAACCCCCTGGTGCGCCTGATTCTCGGCGAGCGGCGCGCAGCCATCTACGAACACCTGATGACCTCAGAGGCAAAATAGCATCGCCCGCAGATGCGTGCGCCAGAGCTTCTCTTTAAGGCAGGAGCGTCGTAACCTCAGGGCATGCCCATCATTCTGAAGCTTGTGACCGCTGCCCTTTTTACTTGCCTGAGCCTGGCCGCTTACGGCGAGAAACTGCGCATTGTCACCGAGCCCTGGGCGCCCTATGTGTATGAGCAACAGGGCACCATGCAGGGGCTGGACTACGAAACCACGGTGATCGTGTTCCAACGCTTGGGCGTGGAAGTGCAATGGCAGTTCCTGCCCTGGAAGCGCTGCCTGGCCATGCTCGACCAAGGCCATGCCGACGGGGCGCTGGATATTTTCCACAGCCATGAGCGCGACGCCTTGCTGCTGTACCCCAGCGAACCGCTGTCGGAGGTGGAATTCGTGCTGTTCTACGCCAATGATCGCCCCCATCCCGTTCAAAGCCTCGAAGAGGTGCGGGGCCTGACTGTCGGGACGTCGCCGGGGTATCTGTACGGCGCGACATTCGGCGATTCCACCCTGTTCAACCGCGAGCCCGCCCCCAGCCATGAAGCCAACTTCGGCAAATTAATGCTCGGGCGTATCGACCTGGTGATCACCGACCGCCGTGTAGGCCAGCATGTGATCAAGACGCTAGGCCTGGAAGGCAAGGTCAGCCAGGCGCCGTTGGTGGTCAGCCGCCAGCAGCAGTTCCTTGCGGTGCGTCGTGGCGCGGGCATGGATCTGTTGGTGCAACGCTTTGCCGCCGAGCTCAAACGCTTCAAGCAAGAGCCGGCCTATAGTGTTTTGAGCGCCAAATATGGTGGAATCCAAGCGATTACGGGGTCTGGACGCACCGTTGAGCAGCAGGAAAGCAGCGCGCCGTGATTGCTCTGTTATACTCCGGCCTTTCCGCCAGGCTCACGCCCGGCCGCTGAGGTCTTGAAAAAGGCACCCAACCCCGCTACAGCGCAGCTTTCAGCCCGCGCGAGCCGGTGGAGTGCCCGCCAGACGCAGCAGGACCGGACGGGATAACGCTCCCCTAAGCGTCATTCACGCCCGGCAAGATTATCCCTTTGGGCCAAGCCCTAACTAAAACAGGATTACTCATGTCCTTTGCTTCCCTCGGTCTCTCCGAGGCTTTAGTCCGCGCCATCGAGGCAGCGGGCTATACCGAGCCTACTCCGGTGCAACAGCGGGCCATTCCCGCCGTGTTGCAAGGTCGCGACCTGATGGTCGCGGCTCAGACAGGTACTGGTAAAACCGGCGGCTTCGCCCTCCCGATTCTGGAGCGGTTGTTTCCCAATGGTCACCCGGACAAATCCCAGCGTCACGGCCCGCGCCAACCGCGCGTACTGGTTCTGACCCCCACCCGCGAACTCGCCGCCCAAGTGCACGACAGCTTCAAGCTGTATGCCCGCGACTTGAAGTTCGTCAGCGCCTGCATCTTCGGCGGCGTCGGCATGAACCCACAGGTTCAGGCCATGTCCCGTGGTGTGGACGTGCTGGTCGCGTGCCCAGGTCGTTTGCTCGACCTGTGCGGCCAAGGCAGCGTCGATCTGTCCCACGTGGAAATCCTCGTGCTGGACGAAGCCGACCGCATGCTCGACATGGGCTTTGTCCATGACGTGAAAAAGGTCCTCGCCCGCCTACCAGCCAAACGCCAGAACCTGCTGTTCTCGGCCACGTTCTCCCAGGACATCACTGCCCTGGCCGGCAAGCTGCTGCACAACCCGGAACGCATCGAAGTCACGCCGCCGAACACCACGGTCGAGCGTATCGAGCAACGCGTGTTCCGCCTGCCTGCCAGCCACAAGCGTGCGCTGCTGGCTCACCTGATCACCGCTGGCGCGTGGGAACAGGTGCTGGTCTTCACCCGCACCAAGCATGGCGCCAATCGCCTGGCCGAGTACCTGGACAAGCATGGCCTCACCGCCGTCGCCATCCACGGCAACAAGAGCCAGAACGCGCGCACCAAGGCCCTGGCTGACTTCAAGGCCGGCACCGTACGCATCCTGGTCGCCACCGATATCGCCGCCCGCGGCCTGGATATCGACCAGCTGCCGCATGTGGTCAACTTCGAACTGCCGAACGTCGATGAAGATTACGTGCACCGTATCGGCCGTACTGGCCGTGCCGGTCGTTCGGGTGAAGCCATCTCCCTGGTGGCGCCGGACGAAGAAAAACTGCTGAAAAGCATCGAGCGCATGACCAAGCAGAAAATCGCCGACGGCGACCTGATGGGCTTCGATGCCAGCGCCGTTGAGGCTGAGAAGCCTGAAGCGCGCGAGCGTCCAGACGTGCGCAACCCGCGCAACCCACGCGGTCCGAAGGGCGATGGCCCGAACGGCGGCGGTGGTGGCGGCGGTCGTCGCGACAAGGGCAAAGACAAGGGCGGCAAGGAAAAAGCGCCTACCAACGGCCGTGGCGAGCGTCCAGCCCGCGAGCAAAAGCCACGTGAAGGCACCCCGGCCCGCGAACAGCGCCAGCCGAGCCAGCCGCCACGTGCCGCTGCCGACCGTGCACCGGACGAGTTCCTCGACGACGACGTGGATAACTTCGGTAACCGCGTCGACTACGTACCACAGGCCAAACCGGCCCAGGGCCGTGGCCGTCGTCCAGGTGCCCCGGCACAGGGCGCAGGCGCTGGTGCTCCACGTGGCGGTCAGCCACAAGGTGGTCGTCAGAATGGTCCACGCAACAGCAGCGGCGGCACCACCGGTACACCACCTGCCAAGCGCAACGGCCCGCGTAACGGCGCGCCGCGTGATGGCCAGGCTCGCCGCGAAGACTCGCGCAGCAACAACCGTCGCCCGGCCCGTGACGACCAGCCTCGCTCGTCCGAGCCGGCCGTGCAGAACCCACGCGGTGGCCCGGCGCCAAAGATCATCCACAAGGAGTCGAAGGCTGATCGCTTCCCGACACCCGAGCAGTTGGATCAACTGCCAGGCCGTCCTCGTGGTGAAAAGCCAGCGCTGCTGACCCGCAACCGCTGAGTTTTGTAGCCCAATAAAAAATGCCCCGCATCTTTCGATGCGGGGCATTTTTTTGTGCAGGCAAAAATTACTTCTGCTTAACACCTTCCAGCGAGATGTCCAGGTCCACAGTCTGCGAGGACGGGCCTGGGCCTTTGATGCCGAAGTCGTTCAGGTTGACGGTGGTCTTGGCGTTGAAGCCGGCACGCTCGCCGCCCCACGGGTCTTTGCCCTCACCGTTGAAGGTGGCCTTGAAGGTCACCGGCTTGGTCACGCCGTGGAAGGTCAGGTCGCCGGTCACGTCAGCGGTTTTTTCGCCGGTCGATTTAACAGCGGTGGAGACGAACTTGGCGTCAGCGAACTTGGCAACGTCCAGGAAATCTTTGCTGGCGATGTGCTTGTCACGTTCTGCGTGGTTGGACCACAGGCTGGCGGTTTTCACGTCGACCGCGATTTTGCTGGCTTCCGGCTTGGCGGCATCCCAGCTGAAGGTGCCATCCCAATCCTTGAAGGTGCCGTGGATGAAGCTGTAGCCCAGGTGGCTGATTTTCCAGTCGATGAAGGCGTGCTGGCCTTCTTTGTCGATCTTGTAGTCAGCAGCCATCACCTGACCTGCAGACAGCAGGGCAGTACCGATTGCCAGAGCGGCGAGGGTCTTTTTCAACATGCGTTCTATTCCTTGTGAGTCGAGGTTGAACATCAGGCTTTGCGGCCCAGCATACGAAGCAGGGTCGCATCACGGTCAATGAAGTGGTGTTTCAACGCAGCCACGCCGTGCAAGCCGGCGAAGACCACCAACACCCAAGCGAGGTACAGATGCACCAGGCCGGCGTTATCTGCCTGGTCCGGTAGTCCGGAAACCACGGCAGGAATCTCAAACAGGCCAAACACCGGGATACCGACACCGTCTGCGGTGGAAATCAGGTAACCGGCGATCATCACGGCAAACAACCCGAGATACAGGAACCCGTGGCCAAAGGCAGCGCCGATACGGGTCATGCGGCTGTAGCTGGCCAGCGGTGGCGGCGGCGGGCTCACCAGGCGCCAGACAATACGCACTAGCATGATGGCGAACAGCGTGATGCCAATGCTCTTATGCAGGTCCGGCGCGTCTTTACGCCAGGCGCTGTAGTAGTCGAGACCGACCATCCACAGGCCCAGGGCGAACAAGCCAAACACCACCAGGGCCACGCCCCAGTGCAAAACCATGCTGACCCAGCCATAGCGGGCCGGTGAATTACGAAACTGCATGTACTTAATCCCGTAGTAGTGCGCCCAAGACTAGCGATTTACCTATCGAATTAAAGCGGAAAATTTCGCTTTGAAATATCGAGAAATACGATCTTGAGGGTATGAAGCGTAAATTAACATCGGATTAAGGACTATCCAGAAGAAACGTGACAGACCGTCCTGCCTTTACCGTCAATTCATAGGTAATGGCTTGTGACACAGCCATGCATTGCATAGGCTTGCGCGATTGTTTTACCTGCGCCCGCCGCAGGACCGCTTCGAGGAGAACACCGATGGGCTTGAACAACCAGTGGATGCAACGCGACCTGGCGGTGCTGTGGCATCCCTGCACCCAGATGAAAGACCACCAGCAACTGCCGCTGATCCCGATCAAGCGCGGTGAAGGCGTATGGCTGGAAGACTTCGAAGGCAAGCGCTACCTCGATGCCGTCAGTTCCTGGTGGGTCAACGTGTTTGGCCACGCCAACCCGCGCATCAACCAGCGCATCAAGGACCAGGTCGACCAGCTGGAACATGTGATCCTCGCCGGTTTCAGCCACCAGCCGGTGATCGAGCTGTCCGAGCGCCTGGTGCAGATGACGCCCGAGGGCCTGACCCGCTGCTTCTATGCCGACAACGGCTCGTCCTGCATCGAAGTCGCGCTGAAGATGAGCTTCCACTATTGGCTCAACCGCGGCCAACCGAATAAAAAGCGCTTCGTCACCCTGACCAACAGCTACCACGGCGAAACCATCGCCGCGATGTCCGTGGGCGACGTGCCGCTGTTCACCGAGACCTACAAGGCGCTGCTGCTCGACACGATCAAAGTGCCAAGCCCCGATTGCTACCTGCGCCCCGAAGGCGTGAGCTGGGAAGACCACTCGCGCACGATGGCCCAGGTAATGGAACAGACCCTGGCCGAGCACCACGCCACCGTCGCCGCCGTGATCATCGAACCGCTGATCCAGGGCGCCGGCGGCATGCGCATGTACCACCCGGTGTACCTCAAGTTACTGCGCGAAGCCTGCGATCGCTACGGCGTGCATTTGATCCACGACGAAATCGCCGTAGGCTTCGGTCGCACCGGCAGCATGTTTGCCTGTGAGCAGGCCGGCATCCGCCCGGACTTCCTGTGCCTGTCCAAGGCCCTCACCGGTGGTTACCTGCCGTTGGCCGCCGTGGTCACCACCGATGACGTGTACGACGCGTTCTACGACGACTACCCGACCCTGCGCGCCTTCCTGCACTCCCACAGCTACACCGGAAACCCGCTGGCGTGCGCGGCAGCGTTGGCGACCCTGGATATTTTCGAAGAAGACAACGTCATCGAAAACAACAAGGCCCTGGCCCAGCGGATGGCTAGCGCCACCGCGCATCTGGTGGACCATCCACACGTGTCGGAAGTGCGCCAGACCGGCATGGTGCTGGCCATCGAGATGGTCCAGGACAAAGCCACCAAGACCGCCTACCCCTGGCAGGAACGCCGTGGCCTGAAGGTGTTCGAGCATGCCCTGGAACGTGGTGCACTGTTGCGGCCACTGGGCAGCGTGGTGTATTTCCTGCCGCCCTATGTGATTACGCCGGAACAGATCGACTTCCTCGCCGAAGTCGCCAGCGAAGGCATCGATATCGCCACTAACAGCAGTGTCAGTGTTGCGGTACCAAAAGATTTCCACCCAGGCTTCCGCGACCCCGGTTGATTTGTGGCGAGGGAGCTTGCTCCCGCTGGGGTGCGAAGCGCCCCCAAAAGCAGGCGACTGCTGCGCAGTCGAACGGGAGCAAGCTCCCTCGCCACAGTTATTTTGCTCCTACGTTATCTCGCGCCTACACAGAATTTTGCAGAGAAAAGAAATGAGACTGTCCCGTTTTTTCACCGACACCCCGCTGAGCCTTGGCGATCACGAACTGCCGGAAGCCCAGGCGCACTACATCAGCCGTGTGCTGCGCATGGGCGAAGGTGACGCTGTGCAATTGTTCGACGGTTCCGGCCAGGAGTTCCGGGGCAGCCTGCTGGAAGTCGGCAAGAAACGCGTTAGCGTGCAACTCGTCGAAAGCTTTGCCGGCCAAGCTGAATCGCCGCTGCACATCCACCTGGGCCAGGGCTTGTCCCGGGGCGAGCGCATGGATTGGGCCATTCAGAAAGCCACCGAACTGGGCGTCAACGCCATCACGCCGATTTTCAGCGAGCGCTGCGAAGTGCGGCTCAAGGACGAACGCGCCGACAAACGCCTGCTGCACTGGCGCCAGGTGGCGATCAGCGCCTGCGAGCAATGCGGGCGCTCCACGGTGCCGGTGATTCACCCACCACTGCTGCTGGCGGACTGGTTGAAACAGACCGAAGCGGATTTGAAGCTGGTGCTGCACCCGGTGGCCGAGCCGATGGTCAGTCACGCCAAGCCTTCCAGCCTGGCCTTTCTGATCGGCCCTGAAGGTGGGCTGACCGACAATGAAGTCGACACCGCCCAAGCCGCCGGCTACCACGCCGCCCGCCTCGGCCCGCGTGTATTGCGTACCGAGACGGCGCCGGTGGTGGCGTTGGCGGTCGCCCAACAGTTGTGGGGCGATTTCTAACGCCTTCTTCTGCAACCCGATCAAATCAGCGCTGGCGAAAGGCCCTGCATATCAATGGAAGGCGCTCGCTGGCCAATCAGTTCAGCCAGCAACTGCCCGCTGCCACAGGCCAATGTAAAACCCAGCGCGCCGTGGCCAAGGTTCAGCCACAGGTTGCGGCAGGTACTGGCGCCAATCAGCGGTACGCCGGTCGGCGTCGCCGGACGCATGCCGGCCCATTCCACCGCGTGGGCGTAGTCGCCAGCGTCAGGAAACGTCTCCAGTGCCTGGCGCTTCATCAACGCCAGGCGTTTGGGCTCAAGGCTGGCGTCGAAGCCAACGATATCCACCATCGCGGCTACTCGCAGTTGCTCACCAATACGCGCGTACACGATCTTTCGGTCGTAATCGGTGATGCTCACATTCGGCGCCTGATGTTGCGTGCCAATCGGCACGCTGAGGCTGTAGCCCTTGAGCGGGTACAGCGGCAACGGCACCCCCAACTCGGCGCTGCGATACCCGGCCGCCAGCACCAGATGCTCAACCGGCATCACCTCATCGCCCAACTCGATGGCCTGCACTGCGCCCTCGGCGTGGCGAATACCGGTGACCTTGCGGCCCAGCAAAAAGCGGCATCGTCCCGACGCTTCCAACCGCGCCGCCAACTGCTGGCAGAAGGCGTGACAATCACCGACCTCCTCATTGGGCGTGTAGATCCCGCCGACAAAACCACCGCCCGCCAGCGCGGGCTCGAGGCGTGCGCAATCGGCGGCTGAGAGCACTTGTTGTTGCAGGATATCGGTGACCTTGCTACGAGCATGTTCAAAGGAGCTGGCGCTGCGAAAGGTCACCAGCTTGCCGTTGCGCCGCCAATCGAAGCCATCCAGGTGATCTTCGTCACGCCACTGCTGCAAGGTGTCCTGGCTCAGGGAGGCCAGGCGCAACAGGTGCGCGGCATTACGCTTGTTCACCGAGCCCCGGCAGGCACCGAGAAACGCCGCCATCCAGCGCCACTGCTGCGGGTCGAGGCGCGGGCGCAGCTTCAACGGAGAGTCACCGCGCAACAACCAACCGATGGCTTGCAGCGGCACACCCGCATCGGCCAGTGGCGCCACGTAGCGGTAGGACAGTTGACCGCCGTTGGCGAAGCTGGTCTCGCTGCCCAGGGTCTCGCGCGCGTCGATCACCGTCACCTCATGACCGGCACGCACCAACGCATAGGCGCTGGCCAGGCCAATCACTCCACCCCCGATAATGCACACCATTTGCGCCGTCCGCCGTTGAATCCAGAGGTCTCAAGCCTAGGGGCAGGTGACAGGCCGCCGACAATGAATAAAGATGGCTCACCTATAAACAAAGGTTATGGACTTGCCATGCGCTTGCGTCATATCGAAATCTTCCAGGCCATCCGCCAGACCGGCTCCGTCAGCGCCGCCGCGCAGTTGTTGCATGTGTCGCAACCGGCGGTCACCAAGGTGCTGCAACATGCTGAATTGCAGCTAGGCTTCCCGCTGTTCCTGCGCGTGCGCGGCAAATTGCAGCCCACCCCGGAAGCCCTGGCGCTGGAAAGCGAAGTGGAGAAAGTCACCGAAAGCCTGCAAGGCGTGCGACGCCTGGCCAAGAGTCTGCGCCGTGCACCAGGCCAGAGTGTGCGCATCGGCGCGATCCCGGCGCTGGCCTTGTCACTGCTGCCGCCGGCGATTCTGGAATGGAAGCGCGACTACCCGGACATGGCCTGCGAGCTGTCCAGCGACCATAGCCGCGAGCTGGTGCAGAAGCTGCTGATGCGTGAGATCGACCTGGCGCTGACGCTCAACTTTTCCGGTCATCCGGGGTTGACCACGCAGGTGCTGGCCAACGGCGTGCTGGTGGCGCTGGCGTCCAAGGGCTATTGGTCCGACGCCGAATTGAGCCAGCCATTGCCCCTGGCGAATCTGGCAGGCACGCCGCTGATTGGCCTGTCCAGCGCCGACCCGCTGGCGGCAAAACTCGACAGTTACCTGGAAAACGTCGACCCACCGCCACGGGTGACAATCGCCGTGCAAACCTACTCCCTGGCTCGTGCCATGGTGGAGTCCGGCGCCGGCCTCACCGTCATCGACCCCTTTACGGCCCTGGGTGCCTCGACGGCCACCACGTGCATCCGCCCGCTCACGCCACCGTTGCCGATTACCCTGTACGCCCTGACCCGCGCCGATGAACCGCCGCCGCACATGCTGGCCAATCTGCTGCAGATCTTTGGCCAGCGTGCCCGTGAGCTTCTGGAGCGTTTATAGGACGTAATGCATGATCGCCACGAAGTGCAGCAAACTCCCGCCGATCACAAACAAATGCCAGATCCCATGGGAGTGGCGCAGGCGATCCTCCAAGGCAAAAAAGATGATACCGACGGTGTATAAAACGCCGCCCGACGCCAGCCAGATAAACCCCGCCGTGCCCAATGCGGCAAGCAGCGGCTTGACCGCCACCAGCACGATCCAGCCCATCACCGCGTAAATCACGATCGACAGGATGCGCGCTTCGGAGCGCGGCTTGATCTCCTGCAGGATGCCGATCACCGCCAGCCCCCACACGATGCCAAACAGCGTCCAGCCCCACGGCCCTCTCAAGGTCACCAGGCAAAACGGCGTGTAACTGCCGGCGATCAGCAGGTAGATCGAAAAGTGATCGACCTTCTGCATGATCTCTTTTCGCCGCCCCTTCACGCTGTGGTACACGGTCGAGGCGCTGTACAACACCATCAGGGTAAAGCCATAGATCGCCACGCTGACGATCTTCCAGGGGCTGCCATCCAGGCTCGCCACCACCAACATCCACACCGCGCCGATACAGGCCGCAACCGCCCCAAGCAAATGGCTCCAGGCGTTGAATCGTTCCCCGTGATACATGTGTCACTCACCTCGAATAACCGTTATCACCTTAAGCATTCTGACGCCACCCACTCACTATCAGGTAACACCCTTTCTTCATTTGCACGAACACTACCGTCCATTGGATGATTCACAGCGGCGCCTACAGGGGGCGCATCCGCCCCAATCATTGGTGTTGACCATGCTCGAGTTTGAACCCGACGCGCCGCAACCCAGCCTATGGCAGCTGTTTTACAACTTTGCCATGGTTGGCCTGTTCGGCTTTGGTGGCGTGATGCCCTGGGCGCGGCAAATGATGGTCGACCGCAGGCGCTGGGTCAGCGAACAGGCGTTCAATGAGCTGCTGACCACTGGCCAGTTTTTCCCCGGTCCCAATATCGCCAACGTCGGCATCATCTACGGCCGTCGCCTGCATGGCCTGCCCGGTGCGGTTGTGACCGTGTGCGGGCTGTACCTGTTCCCGTCGCTGATCACCGTGCTTGCCGGATTCGCCTATACACAGTGGTGGAGCCATGAGGTGGTGCAGCAGATTTTCGGCGCGGTGATGCCGATTGCCACCGGCCTGATTCTGGGCACCACCCTACGCCTGCTCAAGGCCATGCCCAGGACGGTCGCCAACTACGTCGCGTTCCTGATGACCTTTGTGCTGATGGCAATCCTGGTGCTGCCGCTGTGGATGGTGCTGTTGATCTGCATCCCCAGTTCGCTGGCGCTGGGCTTCATCGATACACGCAAGGGAGCCCGCTGATGCAAGGCACGCTCCTGCACTTGATGATCCAATGCGCGCTATGGTCGTTGATGTCGATCGGCGGCAACATGGTGGCCATCGGCGATATCCATCGCTACTCAGTCAACGACATGAATTGGCTGACCGACGCACAGTTCGTCGCGTTCTTCGCCCTATCCCAGGCGTTGCCCGGCCCCAATGGCATGCTGTTGGTGTTTATCGGCCAGCAAGCCGCCGGCCTGCCCGGCGCCATCGTGGCCTTGCTGGCCAAGCTGGTGCCGTGCTCGGTGCTCACCTACGTCGGCGCCGGCTGGCTGGAGCGCCACACCGAAACGCCGTGGGTGCAGCGAGTCAAGCGCAGCTTGCTGCCGATTTCCATTGGCCTGATCCTCGCCGCCAGCTACATCCTCATGAACAGCCTGGAAAGCAACGCCACCAGCCTGGTGCTGACCCTGGCCAGTGCCGCCGTGGTGTATTACACGCGGCTGAATGCGATCTGGCTGATCATCCTTGGCGTGCTATTGGGCCTGTGCAGTGCATGGCTGGGAGCGGACTGGTTTTAGGGGCACAATCGACGGCATTCGAACCAGAGCCACGGCCATGCTGATCGACGAAGAATTCACCCTCAAAAAGCTCGAGATCTTCCTGGCGTTCATGCGCACCGGCAACCTGGCCCGCGCCGCCGCCGAGCTGCAAACCAGCAACGTCAGTGTGCACCGCGCCATCCACTCCCTGGAAAACGCCCTGCGCTGCCCGCTGTTCAAACACGAAGGGCGCAACCTCACGCCGCTGGAAAGCGCCTACGTCTTGGAAGAGCGCGCGCAGAAACTGGTGGCCGATGTGGTCGACAGCGTGCGCCTCACCCGTGAAGCCGCCGGGTTCTCCGCTGAACGCTTCAAGCTCGGCTCGCTGTATTCGCTGACGGTGAAGACCGTGCCGCAACTGATCATGGGCCTGAAGATCCGCCGCAGCGAACTCAACATCGACCTGATCCTGGGCTCCAACTTCGACCTGCTCTACAAGCTCAAGAACATGGAAGTGGACGCGATCCTCATCTCCCTCGACGAGCACGCCAACGACCCGGACTGCGAACAGATCGCGCTGTTCTCCGACGATATCTTCCTCGCCACCCCGGCGGATTCACCGTTCGACCGCGACCAGCAAATCGACCTGGCAGATGTGCGCGACGCGACCTTCATCACCCTCACCCAAGGCTTCGCCACACACCAGGATGGCAATCGCGTGTTCAAGCAGGCGGGGTTCGAGCCGAAGGTGGCGATGCAAGTCAATGACATCTTCACGTTGCTGAGCATGGTCAGCTCAGGCGTGGGTTATGCGCTGCTGCCGGGGCGGATTGCGGCAGTGTATGAGAACCGCGTGAAGTTGATACCGCTGCAACCCCGGTATCGGTTGCAGCAGCATATTGGCGTGGTGTTCCTGAAGGCCAAGGAAAGGGACCCGAACTTGCTGGCGTTATTGGCGGAGTGTCGGATGTACGCCAACCGCCAGGTGACAGCCTGACAAACCGCTTTCGCGAGCAAGCAACCCAACCCGGTGTGAAACGTCGCAGTCAGCGCGCCATAGGGCACCAACCGCCGATCTGTCGCCGCCAAGCCAGCCGTCACACCACTGACGGTGCCGGCCAGCCCACCAAACACCATCGCCGAACGCGGGTTATCCAGCCCCATCCAACGCGCCGCCACCGGCGTGCCGACCATCACCAGGATCGCCTTGATCAACCCGGTGGCAATCGACAGCGCCATCACATCCGACGTCGCGCCAATCGCCGCGCCGGTCACCGGGCCGACGATATAGGTCACAGCGCCCGCGCCAATGGTGGTCATGCTGATCGCATCGCGATACCCAAAGGCCCAGGCCATGCTCGCGCCGACGATAAACGGCAGGATCGTGCCCAGCAGCAACGCGATCACACCGATCATTCCGGCCTTGCGCGCCTCGGTGGCTTGCACTTCAAACGCCGTGGCGACGATGGCGAAGTCGCGCAGCATTGCGCCGCCCATCAGGCCGATGCCGGAGAACAGCGCCAGGTCCGCCAGGCCTTTCTGGCCGCCGGTGATCGTGCCGCCGACCCAGGCCAATACCAGGCCGATGACAATGGCAATCGCCGAGCCATGAATACGCCCGAAGGTCAGGCGCTTGGACAGCACCACGGAAATCCACATCACCACGCCGACAAAGGCAAACGCGGTGACCAGGCCGTTATGTTCCAAGCCTTTTTCAATTAGATCCCACATATCAGCGACCTCCCGCAGGAACGATCAGCGGATCTTCATCGGGCAAGGGTTCGCCCTTGTGGGTACGACTGATCAGCGCAATGGTGCAACCACACACCACCACTGACCCAATCGCCGCGAGCACCGCCACAGGGCCACCGTGCAGAGCGGTCACCACGTTTTGTTGCGCAGCCATCGCCACCACCACGGGGATGTACATCGCGCCCCAGAAGCCCACGCCCATTTCGCAATCCTTGGTCATGCCGCCGCGCTTTTGCATCCACAGGCGGGCGCAGATCAGCAGGATCATCGCGATCCCCACCCCGCCCACGTTGGATTTGACACCCAGCAACACGCCAAGCATGTCGCCCATGATCACGCCCGCAAGCGTGCAGATCGCCAGCAATGCCACACCGTAGATAATCATTGTTGTTGTCCTCAAAGTGCTCGATCGAAATTGTTGTTGTTGTGCTTCGAAAGCCTTGGGTGCTGCTTTATCGGTGGCGGCGCTCCTCCTCTTGCAGCAGGGCCTGCAAGGTGTCCAGGCGTGCGCCTTCGCAGGCGATCACCGTGCCTTGTTCGAATACGCGGCGTGACAGGCCGGTGAGCACGGCGCCCGGTGGCAGTTCGATTTGCAGGCGCACGCCGCGCTCGTAGGCGCTTTGCACAGTGCCGCGCCAGTCGACGATGCGACACATATTGAAGGCCAGGTCGTCGCGCAATTGTTCGGGGTTGTGGATCGGCCGCGCACGGGTGCTGCTCAGGTAGGTGATGCGCGGTGCCTTGAGCGGCACGAAGGCTTGTGCCAAAGCCTGGGCTGGCTGCTCCAGCAACGCGCAGTGAGACGGCACGCTGACAGCCAGTCGCTTGGCGATGCCGTTGCCTTTGATGCGACTGGCGACAAGCTTCATGGCCTGGTCGCTGCCAGCGATCACCGTCTGGTTGTCGGCGTTGATATTGGCCAGGTACACCGGGGTTTCGGGGCTGTGGATTTCGGCCAGCAGGTTTTCGACGGTGGATAACTCCGGGCCGATGATCGCGGTCATGCCGTAGCCCTGTGGATAAGCGTTTTGCATCAGCTCGCCGCGCAGGCTGACCAGCCGGATCGCGTCGGCGAAATCCAGCGCACCGGCAATCACCGCTGCCGGGTAAGCACCAATGGACAACCCTGCGACGTAATCCGGCGTGTGTTGCAGCAAGCGGGCGTGGGCCACGCCGGCGATCAGCAGGCAAAGCTGCACGGCGCGGGTACTCGCCAGGGCGTGCGCCGAATCCAATACGCGAACGTCTTCGCCCAAGGCATCACTGGCGTGTTCCAACACATCGGCCGGCAACGCCTGGAGCATGCCGGAGCGTTGGGCGCCCTGGCCGGGGAAGACCAAAAGGCTGCTCATGCCACCGCCTGCCAAGGATCAATGACGAGGTGCGCACCGCGGGCGGTTTTCAATAGCACGCGCCGCGATGAACCGGCCCATTCGCGCAAGGCGACGGCGCCGAAAGGTGTTTGCAGTTGCATATCCACAGCGCACGCGGTGTTGTCCAAGGTTGCCAGCAAGTCGCGTGCATCGTTGCGATCCAGCGGCTCGGGCGTGCGCAGCATCAGGTCCAGATCGCTCTGGGCATGCAGCGCTTCAATGCCCGTTGCCAGCTCAAACCCCGCGCTGCCGGTGATGCCCCAATTCAAGGGCGCCAGCACCGGCCGCAGTTGTTCGAGTGCGTGCAAGGCCGGTAAGTCCCGTGTCGAGACAACGTCACGCAGCGCTTGCGGCGTGACTCGCCGCTGCACCGCGGCAATCGGCATCTCGGCAGCAAACCGCTGCTCGCGCAAACGCCCGCGCACGCCTACCGCGACCCAGCCCGGCGCAACGATTGCGCGACGCACCACCACCGTGCCTACCGCCTCCACCGCCCACACCGGAGCGTCAGCAGGCAGATGCGCCGGGGTCATGCCCCAGAGCAAGTCGTGGGCGTTCACCATTGTTCCCGCAGCAGTTGGCGTACGTGGCTGGAAGCCGCGCGGTTGGTCGCACCAAGGCGGACGCTCAAGTCGGTGCTGCGAATATCCTTGATCGCACTCACCAGGCAATCGCTGACCCGCGCCACATCCTCTGATGTAGGCTGTTCAATCTGGCTGACCGACAAGGTTTCCCACAGCAAGCCCAGGCTGGCGTAACTGTCTATGTCATAGGCCATGGGCGGCACGCTGGCGGCCAAGGCTTCCAACTCTTCGACGCTGCGCAGGGTCACCCGCGCCGCCGAAGCCTTACCCATGGCGTGCACCATCACACCGGGATCGCGCAGGGCAATCAGGCGATTGGCTTGGTACCCATGGGCGAGAAACGCACCGGACATGGCCTTGCCCACCAACAGCGCAATCACCGGGTGCCCGGCCAGACGCGCACGGGCATAGCTGTCGGCGGCAGCAGCCAGCGCCTGGTGGATGCCGAGCGCTTCTTCGCGACGGCCATAGGCTTGGCTCGGTACATCGACGATGGCGATGATCGGGCGCTTGTCGCCACGGGCGATGGCTTCATCGACGGCTTTTGCCAGACCCCAGCCTTCCAGCAGGCCGACTTCGCCATTGCGTGCGCGGGGGAAGCGGTTTTGCGCGTCGGTGACCACAGCGATATAGCGCACAGGCTGCTCACCCAGCACACCATCGGCGACTTTCAGCGAGTTGGGCAAACCCTCAACGGCTGTCGCTCCGGCGCTCAATGCGTTGAACCACTGCAAACCTCTCATGAGCGATCTCCTTGAAACAGCGCGCGTACCGTCGCCGGGTCGATTTGCGGCGTTGCGTCCAGTTCGGCCAAGCGCGCCAGGTAATAGTCGGCCTGACGACTGCGTTGTTGGGTGGGCAGGCCTTGTTGTCGTAATGCGCTGACGGTCTGTTGAATCTCGGCCACATCGTCAGCGACATAGCGATCGGCCAGGCCGCTGTTGAAGCGTTGCTCACCGCCGGTCAGGCTCCAGATGAAAGGCCGATCGCGGGAGTCGTACTCCTCAAGCCCCGCTTCCTGTTCGATGACTTGCGGGCCATTCAAACCCAGGCGCGCTTCGCGGGTGACGACAAGGTAACTGCACAATCCAGCAGCAATGGACATGCCGCCAAAGCAACCGACACTGCCCGCCACCACGCCGATCACCGGCTGGTGTTGGCGCAGATCGACAATCGCCGCGTGGATATCCGCAATGGCCGCCAGGCCCAGGTTGGCTTCCTGCAAGCGCACGCCACCGGTTTCCAGCAACAGGACGGCGCAGGTGGGAATGCCCTTGCGATTGTCCTCGGCCGCCAGCTCCAGAGCGCCCGCAATTTTTGCACCGCCGACTTCACCCAGGCTGCCGCCCTGGAAGTTGCCTTCAATGGCGGCAACCACCACAGGCTTTCCGTCGATGCTGCCCTTGGCGATCACCACACCGTCATCGGCCTGCGGCACTACACCTTGGCGACTGAGCCACGGCGACATGACGCGCTGGAACGGGTCGATCAATTCGCGGTAGGAACCGGCGTCCAGCAACGCCTTGGCCCGCTGCCGAGCGCCCAGCTCAACGAAGCTGTGTTTGGCGAGTAAGTCAGTCATGGCCGATCTCCTCGAAACCCTGCTCCAGGCGCAAGCGCACCACGCCGGGGGTGGCACCGAAGTCGTGGATATCAATGTTCAACGCCGGTGGCGTCTGCTCCTGGAAGATGCGCTCGAACAGATGCTGCCAACGTTGCTCGGCGCCATTCACCGAGGTTTGCACCTGGATGGTCAGCGTGCCCGGCGTACCGGGTTCCAGCAGCACCTCCAGATCGCCCGAGCCGACGCAACCCACCAGAGCACGGCCTTTTGGCGGCTGCCCGGCGGGGAATTCAAAGGACAAGGTTTCCATCACAACGCTCCGTCGAGGCGGTCGATAAACAGGCAGGCAGCCAACAGGTCGGCGGCGCCGCCGGGGGAGGCATTCAGGGCCAGCAGTTGAAGGTCCAGCGCGTGCAGTTGGCGACGACCGCCGAGGGTTGCGCTGCCGCCTGCCTCCAGCACGGCCTGGGCGCCGCGTTGCATCGCGTAGAGGCCTTCGGTGCCAGCACGGTAGAGCACGCAGGTGTCGGCCAGGTCCGTCATGATCGCGAGCAAGGCGTCCAGGCGCGCGTTCTGTTCGCCGGCGTTTTGCTGGCGGCTTCGGTGCAGCTGCGGCAAGCCGCGTTGCACCACGGACGGGAAGCCCAGCTGCGCTTCTTCACGAGCGCCGCGTGCGCCGTAACGTTGGGCGACTTGAGCACCGTGGCTCACGGGCTGCGGCGCGTAGCGGTCGTTGAGCAAGGCCAGTTTGGCTGCCGTCAGCGTGACGGCGCGAGGTTCCAGCGCCGCCGCTGCCGTGAGCAAACCAAGGGCCCAGATCGCACCGCGATGGGTGTTCACGCCGTTGGTGGTGGTCAACATTGCTTGCTCACCTTCACGGCCAATGCGCCCAAGGGCTTCACGCAGGGGCAAGCCGACTTCACCGAATTCAATCGCCGCCTCGGCCATCTCCTTAAACATCGGCCACAGCGACAACGCCGAGGCGTGCATCAGGCCCAGGTGCAAATCACTGTGGGCGCCGTTGCCACGCCGGTCCACCAGCGCGGGTTTGGGCGACAGGTCCGCTTCATCGATCAGCGCATCGACGGCCAGATCGGCCAGGCGATCCGCAAGGCTGAGTTCATGCAATTTAAGGGCGCGCATTTACCAGCTCCTGAATTTGGCGGGCGGGTTGTACAAGCCACCGGACCACTCCACCAGGTCGGCCACGCTCTTGGCGGCCAACAGTTCGCGGGTGGCGTCGGTGCGGCGGATGCCCAAGTCTTCGGGCAAGGCGATCAACCCTTCGCGGCGCATGCGCGCGGTGTCCTTGGGGTTGTGGCGCATGCCAATCGCCGTGACACCTGCGACGGCAGCGATCATCGCCTGGCGCTCTTCGAGTGAACGCGCCTTGTACAGGTAGGCGATGCCCTCTTCAGTGAGCAGGTGAGTGACGTCATCGCCATAGATCATGATCGGCGCCAAGGGCATGCCGCTTTTGCGCGCGACTTCCACGGCGTCGAGGGTGTCGACAAAGGTGGGTTTACCGCCTTCCTGGAAGGTCTCGACCATTTGCACCACGAGTTTTTTGCCGCGCTCCAACAGCGCTTCCGGTGCATCGTCGTGGCGCATATCCAGCCAGGCCGGCGTGCCATGGCGACGACCACGCGGGTCGTGGCCCATGTTCGGTGCGCCGCCAAACCCGGCGAGGCGTCCACGGGTCACGGTGGAAGAATGGCCGTCACCGTCCACTTGCAAGGTGGCGCCGATAAACAGGTCCACCGCGTATTGGCCGGCAAGTTGGCAGAACATCCGGTTGGAACGCATCGAGCCGTCGCGACCAGTGAAGAACACATCCGGCCGTGCAGCGATGTAGTTCTCCATGCCCAGTTCGGTGCCAAAACAATGCACGCTTTCGACCCAGCCGCTTTCAATCGCGGGGATCAGCGTGGGGTGCGGGTTGAGGGTCCAGTTGCGGCAGATCTTGCCCTTGAGGCCAAGGGATTCTCCGTAGGTGGGCAGGATCAATTCAATGGCGGCGGTGTTGAAGCCGATGCCATGGTTAAGCGACTGCACATTGTGTTTTTCGTAGATGCCACGGATCGCCATCATCGCCATCAGCACATGCACCGGCTTGATGTGGCGCGGGTCGCGGGTGAACAGCGGCTCGATATAGAACGGCTTGTCGGCCACCACCACAAAATCCACCCAGCTCGCCGGGATATCCACGCGCGGCAAATCGGTAACGTCATCCACCAACTGGTTGACCTGCACGATCACGATGCCATCGCTGAACGCGGCGGGCTCGATCAGCGCCGGGGTGTCTTCGGTGCTGGCGCCGGTGTAGATATTGCCAGCGCGGTCGGCCATGAAGCCGGCGGAAAGCACCACGTTGGGGATCAGGTCCACCACCAGCCGCGCGTAGAGTTCGATGTAGGTGTGGATCGCGCCGATTTCCAGCAGGCCGTCTTCGAGCAACTGGCTGATGCGCAGGGATTGGGTGCCCGCGAAGGAGAAGTCCAGCTTGCGCGCGATGCCCTTTTCAAACAGGTCCAGGTGCTCGGAACGGCCGACGCTGGGCATGATCATGTGCAAGTCGTGGAGCTTGGACGGGTCGGCTTTGGCGAGGGAGCGCGAGAGGAAATCCGCCTGCTTCTGGTTATTGCCCTCCAACACCACACGGTCACCGGGCAGGATCAGCGCCTCAAGCGCCTCGACGATCCTGTCACTGGGCAACACCGCCCCGTCTGCGTATTTTTTGACCAGCCCGAGCCGCCGCTGCTTCTCGTCGCGCCGCCGCGTCCAGCGCGAGTCGGGGGTGATTGTTGTTGTCATGGTCGCTCCACGGGTTTGCTGTCGTGGGCTGTACCTTAGGAGTGATTCAGAGGGCCATCAATCAAGCTCGGCGGTGGTTCGTTACGGTTGGGGTAATAGAACATCAGCAAATGCTGGTTTTGACCGAATGAAGATCAAAATGTGGGAGCGGGCTTGCTCGCGAATGCGGTGTATCAGATGCAGATGTATTGGCTGACACCCTGCATTCGCGAGCAAGCCCGCTCCCACATGTGTTGGGTGGTGTTCTTTAAGTAGCGGTCCCAAGCAGGGAACGATCAGTCCCTGTTTGGGACCGTTTCAAGAGGCTGGCGATGGGCTGACTTGCTCCAACGCTCTATCAACCAACAACTGACCCAACTCTGCCATTTGCTGAATCCCGAGCATGATCGCGCGCTGGGAGGTGTCCAGGTCGAAAGCGAGATTGCAGGTCAGTGCGTTGAGGGAAGACAGGGTTTCGCTGGCGTTGACCAGCAGGGTTTCGGTGTTTTCGTGCGGGTTTACGGTGAAGAGGGGCGGATTGGGGGTAGGTTTGACCATGATGAAGCTCCTAAACAGTGAGTAAGGAGCGCCACCTTTCGCTTGCACGCGAATGAGGGTGGCGACCGTGCGCAGGTGTGCAAGACCGGGCCTGTTTAGGACACCCAGCAGGTCCGAAGACCTCCTGCGCGCAGCCGCCATAAAGCAGCGAGCACAAAAAACGCCCGTTGGTTGGCTGGGCGTTTGTACGCCTAAACAGTTTCGTCGGACTTGCACGTCCGTGTCACCGTTTTTTGCGATGACAGGACGAAGACTAGGCGCGCTGACGGCACGCGACAAGTTCATGCATGGCCCAAAATCTTGCAGGAAAAATCCGAGAGCCCAACCCCCTGTGACGAGGGAGCTTGCTCCCGCTGGGCTGCGCAGCAACCCCAGTAAGAACACTGCGTTTTTACAGGCAGGAAGCGGCCGCACATTTTGGGGCCGCTTCGCGTCCCAGCGGGAGCAAGCTCCCTCGCCACAAAAGAGATCAGCAGGAAGATTCATACAATATTTTAAGGTTGTTGCTCGGAACGGCCCCTTCTAGCCTTTGGGCTGAATACCCATCGCCGTAGGACACTTCAACATGACCCTGCACAACCCCCCTCACCCAGGTGAAATCCTGCTTGAAGATGTAATCCCTGCCCTGGACATCACCATCACCGAAATGGCCCGGCACCTGGGTTTCGCCCGTGAGACGTTTTCGAGGATTTTGCATGGGCATGCGCCTGTCAGTCCTGACTTGGCGGTGCGGCTTGAGCGGGCAGGTGTGAGCACTGGGCAGTTATGGCTGTCGATGCAAAGTGCCTACGACTTGTGGCAGGCCGAGCATCGGGAGCAGCCGGTGATTGAGCGGTTTGCGCGGATTGATTGAGCCTGTTCCTGTAGGAGCGAGCTTGCTCGCGAAGAACCGTCAGGCACCGCTGGTTTAAAAGGAGCGCTGCGTTATCGTTGGCGTTTTTCGCGAGCAAGCTCGCTCCTACAGTGGGTCACTGTCAGGCCAGGCCGGACTCTACCAGCAGTGCCTCAAGCCCCATCAAATCCGGCACCTTCGCCACATGCTCGCCCACCTGCACCGCCGCCAGCTCTAGCGGGCACAGCGGCACGTCCACGTAGCTCAACTCACTGTCGAGCTTGTACGAACGCGGAATGCCCTGGATCACCAGCGCAATAAACTTCAACGTCGGCCGCCCACCCAATGAATTCAACACCACGATCCGCGAGCGTTCGCCGGTCACGCTGGCTTCGCCGCACACCGCTTCAAAGCTGATCAGCGGGATTTGCCGATCGCGCCAGGTCACTTGGCGCAAATACCACGGCGGCGCGTCGCTGGCCGGTTCGCCGCGCTGGAAGTCGATCAGTTCGGCGATGGCGACGTTGGGCAGCACCAGGTGGCGGTCAGCCAGGGGTAGCAGCAGGCCGGTGAGTTGGCTGGCGCGGTGGTCAAGCATGGGACTTGCTCCAGTAGGCGATGCTTTCGAGCAACACCGATTCCTGGTACGGCTTGCCGAGGTAGTCATTCACGCCGATGGCCATGGCGCGGTCGCGGTGTTTCTGGCCGGTGCGCGAGGTGATCATGATGATCGGCAGGCGCATCAGCCGGGGGTCGTTACGCACTTGGGTGGCGACTTCGAAACCGTCCATGCGCGGCATTTCGATGTCGAGCAGCATCAGGTCCGGGGTGTGCTCTTCCAGCACGGCGAGGGCGTCGATGCCGTCTTTGGCGGTGAGCACGTTCATGCCGTTGCGTTCCAGCAGGCGGCTGGTGACTTTGCGCACGGTAACCGAGTCGTCCACCACCAGCACTAGCAACGGACGCTTTTTCAGCGGGTCGTTGAGGATCAGCGGCGCATCCACTGACTGCGCCGGCAAGGCCGCTGGGCGGGCGCGGATATGCGCCAGCAAGTCGATGATCAACACCACGCGGCCATCGCCCAGAATCGTCGCGCCAGACAAACCCTGCACGCCGGCAAACTGCGGCCCCAGGCCCTTGACCACGATTTCACGCGTACCAGCCATGCCGTCCACATGGATAGCCACGCGCCGCTCATTGCACTGCACCAGCAGCACCGGCACTGGTTGATATTGGCCCAACAGTTTCGGGCGGCTGACGGTGTGCAACAGGTCGCCCAGATAGAACAGCTCGTAACGCTGGCCGGCGTATTCATAACGCGGCGGGTCTTGCTGGTAATGCCCGGCCAACTCATGGGGCAACACACGCACCAGGCCTTCGATGGTGTTGAGCGGGATCGCATATTGATCGTCCGCACATTGCACCATCAGCGCACGGTTGACGGACACGGTGAACGGCAAGCGAATACGAAAGTGCACGCCCATACCCGGCGTCGAGTCGATGACCATCGAGCCGCCCAACTGACGCACTTCCTCATGCACCACATCCATGCCCACGCCGCGCCCGGAAATCTGCGTGATCTTTTCCGCCGTGGAGAAGCCCGGTTGCAGGATGAACTGCAACACGTCGCGGTCGCTGATCTCCTGATTCGGGTCGAGCAAACCGCGCTTGATCGCCTTGCGCCGCACGGCCTCCAGCGGCACACCCGCGCCGTCGTCGCGCATGTCGAAGACGATGTCGCCGCCTTCGTGGGTCAAGTCCAGGGTGATGCGACCTTTCTCCGGCTTACCGGCCAGCAGCCGTGCATCGCGGGACTCCAGCCCATGGTCGACGGCGTTGCGCAGCATGTGTTCCAGCGGCGCCGCCATGCGTTCCAGCACGTTGCGGTCCATCTCGCCTTCAGCGTTGCCGACGATGAACTCCACGTCCTTGCCCAACTCACCCGCCACTTGGCGCACGATGCGTTTGAGGCGCGGCAGCATGCGTTCGAACGGCACCATGCGCGTGCGCATCAGGCCTTCCTGCAACTCGGTGTTGATACGCGCCTGTTGCTGCAACAGGTCGTGGGCGTCTTCGTTGCGGCGCTCAAGGGTGTCCTTGAGGTCGAGCAAGTCAGAGGCAGATTCGGACAATGCGCGCGACAGTTGCTGCAACTGCGAATGGCGGTCCATTTCCAGCGGATCGAAGTCTTCATAGCCCAGGCGCTCGGCCTCGGCTTGCTGGCGGCTGAGGATGCGGCCCTGGGTTTCAGTGTCGAGGCGACGCAGTTGGTCGCGCATGCGCTCAATCGTAGTTTCCACTTCGGTCAGGGCGATGCGTGCGTCGTTGACTTGTTGTTCGATACGGCCACGAAAGATCGAGGTTTCACCAGCCAGGTTGACCAGGTCGTCGAGCAACTCGGCAGAGATCTTCACCATGTCGGCCATCGGATCGACGACGGCCTCCGCCTTGCCCGCCGGCAACGCCAATGGCGTCACAGGCTCGTCGCTCGGGTGCACCAGGCTTTTGATGCGCTCGATGAGCTTGTCCACCGAGCCGACCGGCAAGCCGTCCGCCACCGCGTCGATCATCTGCGCCAGGCGGTCGTGGCAGCCTTGCAGCAATGCGAACAACGCCGGGGATGGCGCGAGCAAACCGGCGGACAGGCCTTCGTAGAGAAATTCCAGTTCATGGGCCAGGTCGCCGATGGGCGCGATCTCGACCATACGCGCGCCACCCTTGAGGGTGTGCAGGTCGCGCAGCAGGGTCTCCACTTCCTGGCGATTACCGGGCTCGGCCTGCCAGCGCGACAGCGCAGCACTGGAGCTGTCGAGGATGTCGGCCGCTTCTTCGAGGAAGATATCCAGCAGCTCAGGGTCGGCGCCAGACGCAGGCGGCGCGGCGGCCGGTGCCGCAGGCGCGCTGCCTTGGCGCAAGGCGCGCACCCTGGCGATCAGCTCAGCGCTATCGCTCAAGGGTTGGTGATGCTGCAGTTCTTCAAGCTGCAAGGCGAGGCGTTCATGGCTGGCCATCAGCACCTGGGACAGTTCGGCAGAGTAGCTGTAGCGACGGTCCACCAGCCCTTCGTACAGGCACTCCAACTCGTGGGCCAGTTCGCCAATCGGCTCGATTTCAGCCATGCGCGCGCCGCCCTTGAGGGTGTGCAGATCGCGTTGCAACGACGACAGCGGCGCGGCGTTGTCGGGCTCCAGCAACCAGCGCTTGAGCGACTGCCCGGCGCTGTCGAGGATGTCCACGGCTTCTTCGAGGAAGATCTCGACGATCTCGTCGTCCA
This sequence comes from Pseudomonas sp. IPO3749, assembly GCF_013386605.1. Taxonomy (NCBI): domain Bacteria; kingdom Pseudomonadati; phylum Pseudomonadota; class Gammaproteobacteria; order Pseudomonadales; family Pseudomonadaceae; genus Pseudomonas; species Pseudomonas sp. IPO3749. The sequence goes on from NZ_JACARN010000072.1 coordinate 25,740, forward strand.
TCGTCGTTTGCTGATCCAACTGCTGTGTGGCGGCGCCCAGTTCGGCAATGCTCAGCGCGCGGCTGCCATCGCTTTTGATCAGGCCGGTGGCGGACGGGTCGAGGGCTTCATCCAGCAGCTCGCGCAGGGCGTGGACACGGGCCGGTGCCGGGCTGATTTCCTGGCCGGCGGCCAGTTGGTCGAGCATGTTGATCAGCGCTTCATGGGCCTGTTCGGCCTCATGGAAAAACCGCTCGCTGACCGCCAGGCTGCTTTCCTCAACGGCGCCGTACAGGTCGAGCAAGGCTTCGCAGAGTGCGTCGATGGCATGCAGGTCTGCGACGTGCGCGCCCTCCCCCAGCGTGGTCAATTCATCCAGCAGCGCGGTGAGTTCCTGGCGTTCGCCGGGGTGTTGCTGCCAGCGACGTAGCAGGCTCTCGGCGTCGAGCAGGATATCCATGCCCTGGGCCAGGAAGTTGGCGATCAGTTGTGGGTCGCGCTTGATGTGCACGTCGAGCAGCGCTTCAAGCTGCTGATCCAGCAGGCCTTGGGTGCGGCTGATCAGGTCCTCTGCACCGTTGATCGGCGCCAGGGGATCGTTGTCCAGATCGCGCAGCCCCTGTTGGAACAGGCCTTCGGCTTCCAGCAGCAACTCCACTTCGTCCAGGTCCAGCGGCAGGCGGTGGGCCTTGTATTCGCGGGTCAGGTGGTCGAGCGGGCGCGCCAGCTCGGCAATGGGCAACACGCCAGCCATATAGGCGCTGCCCTTGAGGGTGTGCAGGGCGCGTTGCAGTTCATCGCTGACTTGCAGCGGCACATGCTCGGCGGCCTGTTGCAGGAAGTGGTTGAGGCTGTCCAGATGGCTTTGGGCTTCGTTGCGGAAAATCTCCAGCAGCATCGGATCATGAGGCTCGGCGGCCAGCGCGGGTGTACCGCTGGCCAAGGCGTGGGCACGGGCGGCCAGGGCGTCGACTTCATCGCGTTGACGCTGGTCGTCGATGGCAAAGTCCGCGATCAACTCCGGCAGCAAGGCCACCGCTTCGTCCAGCACCTGCTGCACGTCGGGGCCAAGGTTCACGCTGCGCTCCAGTACACGGTTCAGCAGGTTTTCCACCGCCCAGGCCAACTCGGCCAAGACCAGGGCGCGCACCATGCGGCCGCTGCCTTTGAGGGTGTGGAAGGCGCGGCGCATTTCGGCCTGGGCGGTTTTGTCCGCGCTGTTAGGCAGGTAACGGTGCAGCACCTCAAGGACTTCGTCGGTCTCCTCAAGGAAGACTTCGCGCAGTTCATCGTCGATGGGTTCTTCATCGGCCGGCGGCGGCAACAGGCTGCCAGGGCGCTGCAGGGCCGGCGGGTTCAGGCGCGACGTGGGGCTGGCGAGTGCGTCGAACTGGGATTGGCTCGGCGCAACCTCGGCCGAGAGCGCGCCATCCGGTGCAACCAGGGCCTGGCGCCAGGGTTTTTCGGCGGGCAGGTAACCCAGTGCGGCCAAGCCTTGGGTAGCCAGTTCCAGCACCCGCTCGCCCGCAGCATCCGGGTCCTGGAGCATGCGTTCCAGGTAGTACTCCAGGCTGCTGATCACGTCGGCGAAATGCGCCAGTTGCCTCTCGGAAGGCGGTGCATCGTTGCCCATCAACTGTTCGTCGACGTAATCCGTGCAGCCGCGCATCAGGCTGGCCGCGCGGGGCAACGGGATCATCGCCAGGGCGCCGCGCACCTGGCTCAGCAGCTCCGGCAGGGACTCCAGGCGCTGGCGGTCCCAATCGGCTTCAATGCAGTCGATCACCAGTTCCTTGGCTTGCTTGAGGCACTGGCAGGATTCACGGATCACCAACTGGTGGATCTGGGTCAGGTCGGTGGTGGGCAAGCGGCTTTCTTCGCGGCTTTCCGGCTCGACGGTGCCGACCATGCCCGCCAACGTGGCTTCGACGTAAAGCAAGGCGCCAGCGACGTCCATCAACACAGCGTCATTGGGTTCGCGTTGGCCTTGGGCCAGGCTCAGCACCACGGCGAGTTGGTCGATGATGACTTTACGTGGCTGGCCGAAGCCCAGTACCGCCAGGGTGTCGGCGATCTGCCGCAACGGCGCCAGCAGTGCATCAAGGTCGCTGGTGTGCTGACGGTCGCTGCGTACGAACAAGTCGAGGCGTTCTTTGACCCGCACCAACTCTTCACACAGGGCGCCCAGCACCGAGCCCATGGCGTTGCGGTCCGGCCCGGCCAGGCGTGCGCGCTCGGCATCCACCACGGCGCTGTCAGGCAAGGCTTCATCCAGGCCGTAGCGTTCCTTCAGGCTTTGCATGCGCGGCGTCGGACGGGTGACCTTGGCCACATAGAACAGCAGGCTCTTGAGCAATTCATCCGGCGCCGGCTGGTTGATCCCGCCGATACCCTGGGCCAGCAGGCGCTTGAGTTGTTTGTCACTGGCCTTGAGCAGGCTGCGCAACGCCGGGCTGTTGGCGATCACGCCGGTGAGCATGCCTTCGACCAACGCCGAGGTGACCTGCCACAGCGGTAACAGCGGCGCGCCTTGGCACAGTGCTTCAAGGCGTGCGAACACCCGCGCCATGTCTTCCAGGTTGCTGGGGCCATGGTCTTCACGCAGCAGCCCCGCCAGTGCCTGCTGCAACAGCTGATGCCACTGGCGCAGTTGTTCTTTCAGGTCGGGCAACGCGCGTTGGGCCAGGGCCTCGTCGGGCAGTGGCGCGATGGTCAGCAGTTGCGGGCTGAACAGGCTGGTTTCCGACAGCAGGCTTTCGCCGTGCGCGCTGCGCAGGTCATTGAGCAGTGGCAACACCACCAGTGGCAGGTCGCGGCGGGCGCTGTGCACGCGGTCCAGGTACAACGGCAATTGAGTCAGGGCTTGTTGCAACAGGCGAATGCTTTCGTCGCGCTGACTGACGCTCCCGGCTTGCAGGGCCAGCGCCAGTTCTTCGATTTCCTCGGCCAGCAGCGCCGCGCCGTAGAACTCGACCATCTGCAACGCGCCATGCACTTGGTGGACGCACGCCAGGCAGTCGCTGATCGCTTCGGCGTCTGTAGTCTCGACATAAGCGTCGAGCGCCGAGCGAGCCTGTTTCAGGGTTTCGGCAATGTCGCCCTTGACCCATTCGAGGGCCACGTAGTCGTGCCGATCAACCATAACTGCTCCGCGTTGAAATCATGAATGGCTGTGGGGCTGTTCATCCACCGGACGCGCCGGCGGCAAGGTGAAGCCCGACACCGACCGCCGCAACTGGCTGGCCATTTTCGCCAGGTTGCCGATGCTTTCGGCGGTGGCCGTGGAGCCCGACGAGGTCTGGGTGGTGATCTGCTGGATCACGTTCATGGTCAGGGAGATCTGCCCGGCCGATGAGGTCTGTTGCTGCGCTGCGTTGGAAATACTCTGGATCAGCGCCGCCAGGGTCTTGGATACGCCTTCGATCTCTTCCAGCGCCACCCCGGCGTCCTGGGCCAGCCGCGCGCCGCGCACCACTTCGGTGGTGGTCTGTTCCATGGAAATGACCGCTTCGTTGGTGTCGGCCTGGATCGCCCGCACCAACGTTTCAATCTGCCGGGTCGCCGCCGATGAGCGCTCGGCCAGGCGCTGCACTTCGTCTGCCACCACCGCAAAGCCGCGCCCGGCATCGCCGGCCATGCTTGCCTGGATAGCAGCGTTGAGGGCGAGGATGTTGGTCTGGTCGGCAATGTCGTCGATCAGGCTGACGATGTCGCCAATTTCCTGGGACGACTCGCCCAGGCGCTTGATGCGCTTGGCGGTGTCCTGGATCTGCTCGCGGATGTTGTCCATGCCATGGATGGTGTTGTGCACCACCTCGTTGCCCTTGTTGGCGATTTCCACCGAGCGCTCTGCCACCGCCGAGGACTCGGCAGCGTTGGCCGAGACCTGGTCGATGGACTGGGCCATCTGGTTGATCGCGGTGGACGCCTCGGCGATCTGCTGGGCCTGGTGCTCCGAGGCCTGGGCCAAGTGCATGGCGGTGGCCTGGGTGTCCTGCACGGCGCCGGCGACTTGCCCGGCTGTGAGGTTGATGGTGGCGACCAGGTCGCGCAGTTGGTCGACGGAATAGTTGATGGAGTCGGCGATGGTGCCGGTGAAGTCTTCGGTCACCGAGGCAGTCACGGTGAGGTCGCCGTCGGCCAGGTCTTCGATTTCATCCAGCAGGCGCATGATCGCGTTCTGGTTGCGTTCGTTCTTCTCGGCGGTTTCGTGCAGCTGGCGGTTGGTCTCGCGCACCATCACCAGGCCGATCAGGATGATCGAGGTCAGGGCGAGCAGGCCCAGGACATAGCCGCCGATGGTGTCAAAGCTGCGCCCGCTGGCGAGGTTTTCGAACCCGGTCGCCAGGTGCGAGGCTTCATCGAGCAGGGTTTGCGACAGATTGAAGATGTTGCTCGCTGAGGCCCGCACCTGGAACAGCTGCGGCGAGGTCTCGAGGATCTCATCCACGGAGCCGGAAACGAATTCGAACAGCTCGGCGATTTCCGCCAACCGCGCGCGGGCGTCGCGGTCCTCGACCTGGGTGATGCGCAAACCGGGGTTGCCCTGGAGCATGCCATTGAGCACCTGGCCGAAACGGTTGGCGTCGCGGCCAAAGGCATCGGCGGCCTGCACGGCGGTTTCGTCGCCGGCCAACACGGTGTTCACCGCGCCAAGGATACGTTCGGCCAGCAGTGATTGGCGCTGGGCCAACGCAACCTGGCTGGCCGGAGCACCGCGTTGCAGGAGGATATCGACGACCTTTTCCGACTCCATCTGCAGTTGCGGCACGGTTTCGGCCAGGGTCGCGGCCACCTGATGCAGCGACAGCACGGTCTGCTCGCTGGCGAGGATCGCGTCGGTGTTTTTCAGCAGTGCTTCCCAGTCGGTCTGCACCGCGCGCATTTCGGCACGCACTGCGCTGGGCGCGGCGGGCAGACCGGTTTGCGGGTCACCTTTTTTCAGGAAGCCCCAGCGCTGGGCGAAGTCGTTACGCGCGTCGCCCAGCAGCTTGAACGCCGCAGCCTTGCCGGCGGCGGCTTCGGTGGCGTTCTTGGCGATACGCTGGGACAGCACGCGCAGCTCACCGGCGTGGCCGATGTACTGTTTATCGTAGGTGGATTGGGTATTGAGGTACGCAAAGTTGGCGAACAGCAACATGATGAACACGATCAGTGCGATGAACAGCACGATGATCTGCGAGCGGCTGCGCGAGCCGGCCTGGGGTTTGAGTGCGGTAGCGGTGGTCATGCGGCAACATCCATGAAGCCAGGGGCCTGGGCCAGGGCGAAGGGGCTGAACACCTGCCACGACGGGTCGCCGTCGAACCGGCCTTGAATAAACGCTGCGTCGGGCGCGGTGTTCGCCCGCCAGGCGTCTTGTGCGAAATGCTGCATCCCCACCACCTCGTCGACCAGCAGCCCGACAAACACGTCGTTGAACTCCACCACCAGCACCCGCCGTTGCTTGCGCGCCTTGGACAACTCAAGGCCGAGGAATCCACCCAGGTCCATCACCGGCAACAGGCGCCCACGCAGGTTGGCCACGCCCTTGACCCAGGCCTTGACCCCGGGCATCAAGGTGCAACGTGGTTCGTGCAGGACTTCGGCGACTTCACCCATGGGCGCCACATACCAGTGCTGGCCCAGGCGAAAGCCGATCCCGCTCCAGCGTTGCAGGCGGGTTTCCTGGGACGGCAGGTCAGCGGCCAGCAGGCGGCAGCGGCGGTCGATGTCCAGCAGCAGCTCGAAGGCGGTTTGCGACTCGGTCATGATGGCGAACCGTCAGCCGGCCAGCACCTTGTTCAGGGTGGCGATCAGGGTTTCTTCATCCACCGGCTTGGTCAGGTAGTCCTTGGCGCCCTGGCGCGCGCCCCAGATCTTGTCGGTTTCCTGGTCCTTGGTGGTGATGATGATGATCGGGATGCCGTTGGTTTCCGGCTCCTTGGACAGCTGGCGGGTGGCCTGGAAGCCGTTGAGGCCCGGCATCACGATGTCCATCAGCACGGCGTCGGGCAATTCCTGGCGGGCAAGCGCCACGCCGTCCGCGCCGTTTTCGGCCTTGAGGACCTGGTGACCATGCTTTTCCAGCATGCCGGTCAGTTTGTACATTTCGGTCGGCGAATCGTCGACGATCAGAACACGTGCCATGGTTTTCCCCACTACATAGGTGGACGCCGGCCCTTGTGAGGCGGCGTCAGTGTGCTTGTTCTACTGCGGCGAACCCCGGCACGTAGGCCTTGATCGCGCCCAGCAGTTCTTCCTTGCTGAAAGGCTTGGTCAAAAACTGATCGACCCCCACGATGCGCCCCTTGGCCTTGTCGAACAGGCCGTCCTTGGACGACAACATGATCACCGGGATCGACTTGAACGCCGGGTTGTTCTTCACCAGCGCGCAGGTCTGATAGCCATCCAGGCGCGGCATCATGATGTCGACAAAAATAATATGCGGGTGATGATCAACAATCCGGGCCAGGGCATCGAAACCGTCGATGGCCGTGATGACATCGCACCCCACGTTCTTCAACAAGGTTTCAGCGGTGCGGCGGATCGTCTTCGAATCATCGATCACCATCACTCTCAAGGCGTTGGAATGCTGTTCCATATCTGCTCTGCCATCGCCACAGCGAATCGGTTTTCGGTGTGTACTGCCTGATGTTGCACAGGATGAGCGCCGCGGGCCTTGGAATTCAAGGGCTGCTGCGCCGTGGCAGTCTTTTTAGCACAGTCTCCGGGCGCAATCTATCGAGCAACCGGCCAGGTGGTTTTTCCTTGACCCACAACAGCCGCAGCGCCACTCTGACGCCACTTTTATGCGCCCTTATTTGCTAGAGGAAATCCCCCATGAGCGTTCGCGTCGGCATTGTCATGGACCCTATCGCCAGCATTTCCTATAAAAAGGACAGCTCGCTGGCCATGCTCCTGGCCGCCCAGGCCCGCGGCTGGACCCTGTTCTATATGGAGCAGCGCGATCTTTACCAGGGCGACGGCGAGGCCCGTGCACGCATGCGCCCGCTGCAGGTGTTTGCCAACCCGGAAAAGTGGTTCGAACTGCAAGATGAAATCGACAGCCCGCTGAGCGATCTGGACGTGATCCTGATGCGCAAGGACCCGCCGTTCGACATGGAGTTCGTCTACTCCACCTACCTGCTGGAGCAGGCCGAGCGCGCTGGTGTGCTGATCGTCAACAAGCCACAGAGCCTGCGCGACTGCAATGAAAAGCTGTTCGCCACCCTGTTCCCACAGTGCACGCCGCCGACCGTGGTCAGCCGCCGCGCCGATGTGCTGCGTGAATTCGCCGCCAAACATGGCGATGTGATCCTCAAGCCGCTGGACGGCATGGGCGGCACCTCGATCTTCCGTCACCGCGCCGGCGACCCGAACCTGTCGGTGATCCTGGAGACCCTGACCGCCTTGGGCACCCAGCAGATCATGGGCCAGGCCTACCTGCCGGCGATCAAGGACGGCGACAAGCGCATCCTGATGATCGACGGCGAACCGGTGGATTACTGCCTGGCACGCATCCCGGCGGCGGGCGAGACCCGTGGCAACCTGGCGGCCGGTGGTCGTGGCGAAGCGCGCCCGCTGTCGGACAAGGACCGCTGGATTGCAGCCCAGGTCGGCCCGACCCTGCGTGAAAAGGGCTTGCTGTTTGTCGGCCTGGACGTGATCGGCGAGAACCTGACTGAAATCAACGTCACCAGCCCGACCTGCATTCGCGAGATCGACAATGCATTTGGCACGAACATCGGCGAAATGTTGATGGCCGCCATTGAGCGCAAGCTGCAGGCCAAGTGATATAGAACAGCCGGACACAAACCAACATTGCGTTATCATGCGCCACCTGTGAAACGCGCGATGTTGGTTTTCTTGTCATGACACTCCCGTCCGATCTGCCCCCCGAACTCTCCCACAGCGGCGTGCGCCCGGCTGATCGGCTCGGATTTACCCTGTTCCTGGCCGCGCTGATCCACCTGGCCCTGATCCTCGGCGTGGGTTTCACCATGGTCGAGCCCAAGCAGATCAGCAAAACCCTGGAAATCACCCTCGCCACATTCAAAAGCGAAAAGAAGCCCGAGAAGGCTGACTTCCTCGCCCAGGACAACCAGCAAGGCAGCGGCACCCTCGACAAGAAAGCCGTGCCCAAGACCACCGAAGTGGCGCCGTTCCAGGACAACAAGGTGAATAAAGTCACCCCGCCGCCGGTGCCCAAGCCGGAGGTCAAGCAGGCCGCGCCCAAGGCAGCAGTGACCACCGTCGCGCCCAAGCCGCAAAAAGCCCCGACCCAGCGTGAAAAGACCAAGACCGAACCCACGCCCGAGCCCGTAAAGCCAGCGCCGACCTTCGACAGCTCGACCCTGTCCGACGAAATCTCCAGCCTCGAAGCCGAACTGGCCAACGAACAGCAGCTGTACGCCAAGCGCCCGCGCATCTACCGGCTCAACGCCGCCTCGACCATGCGCGACAAAGGTGCCTGGTACAAAGACGAGTGGCGCAAGAAGGTCGAGCGCATCGGCAACCTCAACTACCCGGAAGAAGCCCGGCGTCAGCAGATTTACGGCAATTTGCGTCTATTGGTTTCAATCAACCGCGACGGCACGTTATATGAAGTGCAGGTACTGGAGTCGTCCGGCCAGCCGTTGCTGGACCAGGCCGCCCAGCGCATCGTGCGCCTGGCCGCGCCTTTTGCCCCTTTCAGCGGCGACTTGAACGACGTCGATCGCCTGGAAATCATCCGCACCTGGAAGTTCGCCAAGGGCGATCGGTTGTCGAGCAATTGATGACAATTGCCACCTGTGGCACATCACCAGCTTGTCAGTTCGCCCCTCCACCGCCACACTATCGAACATGAAAAACGTCAGCCCGACCTACCTCAAGCATCAATTCCTGATCGCCATGCCCCATATGGCCGACCCGAACTTTGCGCAGACCTTGACCTACATCGTCGAGCACACGGCCAATGGTGCCATGGGGTTGGTGGTCAACCGCCCGCAAGAGCTGAACCTGGCGGATATCCTTGAACAGCTGCGCCCGGAAGTCGACCCGCCTGCCCGTTGCCAGGGCGTGCCGATCTACATCGGCGGGCCGGTGCAGACCGATCGCGGTTTTGTGCTGCACCCGACGGGGCCGAAGTTCCAGGCCACGGTCGATCTGGACGGTGTGTCACTGTCCACCTCCCAGGACGTGTTGTTCGCCATCGCCGACGGCGTGGGCCCTGAGCAAAGTGTGATCACCCTCGGTTACGCGGGCTGGGAAGCGGGCCAATTGGAGGCCGAACTGGCCAGCAACGCCTGGCTGACATGCCCCTTCGACGCCGACATCCTGTTCAACACCCCTAGCGAATTGCGCCTGGAAGCGGCGGCCGCCAAGCTGCGGGTCAACCTCAGCCTGTTGACCAGCCAGGCGGGGCACGCCTGATGGCTTTGCGACTAATCCTGGGTTTTGACTACGGCACCAAACAGATCGGCGTCGCGGTCGGCCAGGTCATCACCGGCCAGGCCCGCGAGCTGTGCACCTTGAAAGCCCAGAACGGCGTGCCGGACTGGAACCAGGTCGAAGCCCTCATTAAAGAGTGGAAGCCCGATGCGGTCGTGGTCGGCCTGCCCTTGAACATGGACGGCACCCCCAGCGACATGTGCCTGCGCGCCGAAAAATTCGCCCGCCGCCTCAATGGCCGCTACAACCTGCCCTTTTATACCCACGACGAACGCCTCACCACCTTTGAAGCCAAGGGTGAGCGCCGTGACCGTGGCGGGCAGAAGGGCAGCTACCGCGACAACCCCGTGGACGCCATCGCCGCCGCCCTGTTGTTGCAGGGATGGCTGGATGAAAACACTGCATTATTTGAATCCTGACTGACGCGGCTTGCCGCGTCTTTTTACGTTTGAGCCCGGACCTTGCCTGCGCCAAGGTCCTGAAGGAGCCTGCATGAGCCTGCCGAACCCCGCCGAACTGATCAGCCAGATGGCCACCAGCCTCACGGCCCATCTGCAACACCGCAACATCAGCGAGCCGCGCTTCATCGGTATTCGCACCGGTGGTGTGTGGGTGGCCCAGGCATTGCTGGAAGCACTGGGCAGCGACTCGCCCCTCGGCACCCTCGACGTGTCCTTCTACCGTGACGACTTCAGCCAGAACGGCCTGCACCCGCAAGTGCGCCCGTCGGCCCTGCCGTTCGAGATCGAAGGCCAGCACCTGGTGCTGATCGACGACGTGCTGATGAGTGGCCGCACCATCCGTGCCGCCATGAACGAACTGTTCGACTACGGCCGCCCGGCCAGCGTGACCCTGGTGTGCCTGCTCGACCTGGATGCCGGCGAACTGCCGATCAGCCCGGATGTGGTCGGCGCCACACTGTCGCTTTCAGCCCACCAGCGGGTAAAATTGTCCGGTCCCACGCCGCTCGAACTCGAACTGCAAGACCTCGCCCTTTAAACCGCCTTGTAAAGAGTCCCCGCGATGACGCCTCTCGATGCCAAGCGCCCGCTGCAGCTCAATGCTCAGGGCCAGTTGCAACACTTCTTGTCCCTCGACGGTTTGCCCCGCGAACTGCTCACCGAAATCCTCGACACCGCCGACTCGTTCCTTGAAGTCGGTGGCCGCGCGGTGAAGAAGGTCCCGCTGCTGCGCGGCAAGACCATCTGCAATGTGTTCTTCGAGAACTCCACGCGCACCCGTACCACCTTTGAACTGGCGGCCCAGCGGCTGTCGGCCGACGTGATCACGCTGAACGTGTCCACCTCGTCGGCAAGCAAGGGCGAGACCCTGCTCGACACCCTGCGCAACCTGGAAGCCATGGCCGCCGACATGTTCGTGGTGCGCCACGGCGACTCCGGCGCCGCGCACTTCATCGCCGAGCACGTGTGCCCGCAGGTGGCGATCATCAACGGCGGCGACGGCCGTCACGCCCACCCGACCCAGGGCATGCTCGACATGCTCACCATCCGTCGGCACAAGGGCAGCTTTGAAAACCTCTCGGTGGCCATTGTCGGCGACATCCTGCACTCGCGGGTTGCACGCTCCAACATGCTGGCCCTCAAAGCCCTGGGTTGCCCGGATATCCGCGTGATCGCACCAAAAACCCTGCTGCCGATCGGCATCGAGCAGTACGGCGTGAAGGTCTACACCGACATGGCCGCCGGCCTCAAGGACGTGGATGTAGTGATCATGCTGCGCCTGCAACGTGAGCGCATGGCCGGTGGCCTGCTGCCGAGCGAAGGCGAGTTCTACCGCCTGTTCGGCCTGACCACTGCGCGCCTGGCCGGCGCCAAGCCGGATGCCATCGTCATGCACCCGGGCCCGATCAACCGTGGGGTGGAGATTGAGTCGGCGGTGGCCGACGGCCCTCAGTCGGTGATCCTGAACCAGGTCACCTACGGCATCGCCGTGCGCATGGCCGTGCTGTCCATGGCTATGAGCGGGCAAACCGCGCAACGTCAATTCGAGCAGGAGAACGCCCAGTGAAGCTCAGCATTCTTGGCGCTCGCGTTATCGATCCGGCCAGTGGCCTGGATCAAGTCACCGATTTGCATCTGGAAGCCGGCAAGCTTATCGCCATCGGCGCTGCTCCGGCAGGTTTCAGCGCGACTGAAACCCTCGACGCCAAAGGCTTGGTGGCCGCGCCGGGCCTGGTCGACCTGAACGTCGCCCTGCGCGAGCCAGGCTACAGCCGCAAAGGCAACATCATCAGCGAAACCCGCGCCGCCGCTGCCGGTGGCGTGACCAGCCTGTGCTGCCCGCCGCACACCAAGCCGATCCTCGACACCTCGGCCGTGACCGAACTGATCCTCGACCGCGCCCGTGAAGCCGGCAATTGCAAGGTGTTCCCTATCGGCGCCTTGAGCAAAGGCCTGGAAGGCGAACAACTCGCCGAACTGATCGCCCTGCGCGACGCCGGTTGCGTGGCCTTCGGCAATGGCCTGGAAAGTTTTCGCAGCACCCGCACGCTGTTGCGCGCCCTGGAATACGCGGCCACCTTCGACCTGACGGTGATCTTCCATTCCCAGGACCGCGACCTGGCCGAAGGCGGCCTGGCCCATGAAGGCGCCGTGGCCAGCTTCCTCGGCCTGCCGGGCATTCCGGAAACCGCCGAGACCGTGGCCCTGGCCCGTGACCTGCTGCTGGTGGAACAAAGCGGCGTGCGCGCGCACTTCAGCCAACTGACCAGTGCACGAGGTGTCGCCTTGATCGCCCAGGCCCAGGCCCGTGGCTTGCCGGTAACGGCGGATGTGGCGCTGTATCAGCTGATTCTGACGGATGAAGCGCTGATCGACTTCTCCAGCCTGTACCACGTGCAGCCGCCGCTGCGCACTTTGGCCGACCGCGACGGTTTGCGCGCAGCGGTCAAGTCCGGTGTGGTTTCGGCGATTTCCAGCCATCACCAGCCCCATGAGCGGGATGCCAAGCTGGCACCGTTTGGCGCGACAGAGCCGGGCATCAGCAGTGTCGAACTGTTGCTGCCGTTGGCGATGACGTTGGTGGAAGATGGGTTGCTGGACTTGCCGACACTGCTGGCACGCCTGAGCGCTGGCCCGGCCGAGGCCCTGCGCCTGCCGGCGGGTAAGTTGGCGGTGGGATCGGCGGCGGATCTGGTGCTGTTTGATCCGGCCAGCTCCACGGTTGCCGGGGAGCAGTGGTTGTCCAAGGGTGAAAACTGCCCATTCATCGGGCATAGCCTGCCGGCGACGGTGCGCTACACCCTGGTTGACGGACGCATCAGCTACCAGGCCTGACGCTACAAACCTGTAGGAGCGAGCAAGCTCGCTCCTACAGGTTATTTACCGCCCGGAATTGCGCTCGGCATTGCGGATCGAAATCTGCGTATTCAATGTCCAGAAGTCATACAGCACCCCCACCAGGAACAAGCCGCCGGTCAGCAGGTAGATCAGGCCGGTGATCCATTTGCCCTGGTACATGCGGTGCACGCCAAATACCCCCAGAAACGCCAACAGGATCCAGGCCACGTTGTATTCGATGGGCCCGGCGGTAAAACGCAGGTCCGCTTCACGGTCCATGGCCGGAATCAGGAAAAAGTCGATCAACCAGCCAATACCCAACAGGCCGAGGGTGAAAAACCAGATCGTGCCGGTGACGGGTTTGCCGTAATAGAAGCGATGCGCCCCGGTAAAACCGAAAATCCACAGCAGGTAACCGATCACCTTACTGTGGGTGTCTTGCTGCGGGCCAATCTGCTGATAGGTGTTCATCGCGTACCTCTTTTGCCTCGATAGATAAATTTTTTCATTTTCTTTGTGACTTTTTTACAGGCGCCCGACGTACGGCAAATGGTATCTTCCCTGCCCTGAAAGCCTTATGCCACCTGACTTGTGTAGGACAATTGCGGCGAATCGTCGCGTTTTTCCTGATTTTGACGTCAAGGTTCAGTCGACAAACGGCCTGAGAACGGCACAAAAAGCTGTTATAAAGTTGCGCGCAAACCCATAAGAGCCACGCCTAATGCGACCATTTTTCAAGACATGGCTAACCATTTGCCTATTAATGCCACTGGCCGCCCACGCCACCAATCGTGAGCAACGACTTCCTAACGTTAACGGTTTCACCCCTAAAGTCCACAGCACGCCAAGCACCGCCAAATCGGTAAAGCTGACCGTCAACCGCCCGACTCAACTGAGCAAGGCGCACAACGGCAAAGCAGTCCCAGGCCTGGTCGGCGTCAACACCAAGCAGAGCAGCACCGTCCTCAGCCGCGCCGTCAACGTGCTCGGTACCCCTTATCGTTGGGGCGGCAGCAGCCCAAGTAAAGGGTTCGACTGCAGCGGCTTGGTGAAATATGCGTTCAACGACGTAGCCGCCGTGGATTTGCCGCGCACGTCCAACGCCATGGCCGCCGGCCACGGGCAGAAGGTTGATCGCAAGGACCTGAAACCCGGTGACCTGCTGTTCTTCAAGCTGAAGAGCCGCCAGGTCAACCACGTTGCCATCTACCTGGGCAACGATCGCTTCATCCACGCACCGCGTCGTGGCAAGTCGGTGAGTATCGACACGCTGAAGAAGCCGTTCTGGGACAAGAACTACGTGATTGCCAAGCGGGTGTTGCCGAAAGAGCAGAACAACAACCTGCGGGTCGTCCAACGCTGATTCCAGGCTGGAATGCGGAAAACAATGTGGGAGGGAGCATGCCCCCTCCCACATTTGGATCTTCATATTTCCCCAGGCACCCTCGCCTTCTCCCTCGCATCCTCCCGGCTGATCACCCCCTCCCCGACCAGCGCCTTCAAACTCATATCCAGCGTCTTCATCCCCAACGCCCCACCCGTCTGTATCGCTGAAACCATCTGCGCCACCTTGTCCTCCCGGATCAAATTCCGAATGGCCGGCGTGCCCAGCATGATTTCATGGGCCGCCACGCGTCCGCCGCCGATCTTCTTTACCAGCACCTGGGACACCACCGCCTGCAACGACTCCGACAGCATCGAGCGGACCATGGCCTTTTCCCCGGCCGGGAACACATCCACCAGCCGGTCGATAGTCTTTGCCGCCGAACTGGTGTGCAGGGTGCCAAACACCAGATGCCCGGTCTCAGCCGCCGTCAGCGCGAGGCAGATGGTTTCCAGGTCGCGCAGTTCGCCCACCAGGATCACGTCCGGGTCTTCGCGCAGCGCCGAGCGCAGGGCGATGGAAAAACCCTGGGTGTCGCGATGCACCTGGCGCTGATTGATCAACGCCATTTTCGGCGTGTGGATAAATTCGATGGGGTCTTCAAGGGTGAGAATGTGGTGGCGCCGATGCTGGTTGAGAAAATCGATCATCGCCGCCAGGGTGGTGGACTTGCCTGAGCCGGTCGGGCCGGTGACCAGCACCAGACCACGTGGCAGTTGGGCGATACGCTGGAACACTTCGCCAAGACCGAGGCTTTCCAGGCTCTGGACCTCAGAAGGGATGGTGCGAAACACCGCACTCATGCCGCGATCCTGCCGGAACACATTGGCCCGGAAGCGCGCCACGCCGGGCAGTTCGAAGGCAAAATCTGTTTCTAGAGATGTTTCGAAATCCTTTTGCTGGTGCTGAGTGAGCAAAGGGCTCAATAAGTCCGCTACTTGCGTAGGTGACAGCACCGGCCCCTCCAGCGGCCAGACCTCGCCATCCAGTCGCAGCATCGGCGCCAGGCCGGCAGACACATGCAGGTCGGAGGCGCCACGGCGCACGCTGGCCGTGAGTAATTCAGTGATATCCATAGGGCTTTCCATTTCCAGTAGAATGCCGCGGACTCCATATCCACGGGCGCATCTTGAATGTCGACGATAGCAGACAACATCGGCCAGGTTAGCCAGCGCATCCGCGCCGCAGCCGACGCCGTGCAACGTGACGCAAGCAGCATCCACCTGCTGGCCGTGAGCAAGACCAAACCCGCGCAAGCCGTGCGCGAAGCCTATGCCGCCGGCATGCGCGACTTTGGCGAGAACTACTTGCAGGAAGCCTTGGGCAAACAGGCCGAATTAACCGACCTGCCCTTGAGTTGGCACTTCATCGGCCCCATTCAATCGAACAAGACGCGCGCTATCGCCGAGAACTTCGCTTGGGTGCATTCCGTGGACCGCCTCAAAATTGCTCAACGCTTGTCCGAACAACGCCCGGCCGACCTGCCACCGCTGAATATCTGCATCCAGGTCAATGTCAGTGGCGAAGCCAGCAAGTCCGGCTGTACACCCGCCGACCTGCCGGCCCTGGCCCATGCGATCAACGCACTGCCGCGCCTGAAACTGCGTGGCCTGATGGCGATTCCGGAGCCGACTGAAGATCGGACCGCGCAAGACGCAGCGTTCGCCGCGGTACGCGACCTGCAAAACAGCCTGAACCTGCCGCTGGACACACTTTCCATGGGCATGAGCCACGACCTTGAGTCGGCCATTGCCCAAGGCGCCACCTGGGTGCGGATCGGTACCGCCCTGTTTGGTGCCCGCGACTACGGCCAGCCATGAAATGGCTGACTTCCCTCTGAGTAAGGACCTGTCATGAGCAACACGCGTATTGCCTTTATCGGCGCCGGTAACATGGCGGCCAGCCTGATCGGTGGCCTGCGGGCCAAGGGCCTGGACGCCGCGCAGATCCGCGCAAGCGACCCAGGCGCCGACACCCGTGCCCGTGTCAGCGCCGAGCACGGCATTGAAACCTTTGCCGATAACGCCGAGGCTATCCAGGGCGTCGATGTGATTGTGCTGGCCGTTAAGCCGCAGGCCATGAAAGCCGTGTGCGAAAGCCTGCGTCCGAGCCTGCAGCCGCAGCAACTGGTGGTGTCCATCGCCGCCGGCATCACCTGCGCCAGCATGAACACCTGGCTCGGTGCCCAGCCGATCGTGCGCTGCATGCCCAATACGCCAGCACTGGTCAGCCAAGGTGTGAGCGGGCTGTATGCCACCGCGCAAGTGAGCGCCGAACAACGTGACCAGGCGCAGGAGCTGCTGTCTGCCGTGGGCCTCGCCCTGTGGCTGGAGCAGGAACAGCAACTGGACGCGGTCACCGCCGTGTCCGGCAGCGGCCCGGCGTACTTCTTCCTGCTGATCGAGGCCATGACTGCCGCTGGCGTGAAACTGGGCCTGTCCAAGGACGTGGCCGAGCAACTGGCCGAGCAGACTGCCCTGGGCGCCGCCCATATGGCGGTGGCCAGCGATGTCGACGCCGCCGAGTTGCGCCGTCGCGTGACCTCGCCAGGCGGCACCACACAGGCGGCCATCGAGTCGTTCCAGGCCGGGGGCTTTGAAGCCCTGGTGGAAAAAGCATTGGGTGCCGCTGCGCACCGCTCGGCGGAACTCGCCGAACAACTGGGCAAATAAGGAGCCAACATGATTGGTTTGAACACCGCAGCCGTCTATGTGCTGCAAACCCTCGGCAGTCTGTACCTGCTGATCGTACTGATGCGCTTCGTGCTGCAACTGGTGCGTGCGAACTTCTACAACCCGCTCTGCCAGTTCATCGTCAAAGCCACCCAGCCGCTGCTCAAGCCGCTGCGCCGGATCATCCCGAGCCTGTTTGGCCTGGACATGTCGTCGCTGGTCCTGGCGATCCTGGTACAGCTGGCCTTGATGGCGCTGACCCTGCTGCTGACCTACGGCACCACCGGCAACTTCGTGCAACTGCTGGTCTGGGCCATCATCGGCGTGACCGCGCTGTTCCTGAAGATCTTCTTCTTCGCCCTGATCATCAGCGTGATTCTGTCCTGGGTCGCCCCCGGCAGCCATAACCCTGGCGCCGAACTGGTGAACCAGATCTGCGAACCGGCCCTGGCGCCGTTCCGCCGCCTGCTGCCGAACCTGGGCGGCCTGGATATTTCGCCGATCCTGGCGTTCATGGTGCTCAAATTGCTCGACATGCTGGTGATCAACAACCTGGCAGCCATGACCGGCATGCCAGAGATTCTGCGCCTGCTGATCTGATGTTCCCTGGCGAGGGAGGCCCCTCCCTCGCCATTGCTTGCCGCTAGGTGCAGCGGTCTTTAGACTTACGCCTCATTTAAACGAGAGCAGGGTCGATGCCAGCTGCCTTTCCCCCCGATTCTGTTGGACTGGTCGTGCCCCAAGTGGCGCACTTCAGCGAACCGCTGGCCCTGGCCTGCGGGCGTTCGCTGCCTGCCTATGACCTGATCCATGAAACCTACGGCCAACTGAACGCCACGGCGAGCAACGCCGTGCTGATCTGCCATGCCTTGTCCGGCCATCATCACGCCGCCGGCTTCCACTCGGTCGACGAGCGCAAGCCCGGCTGGTGGGACAGTTGCATCGGCCCCGGCAAGCCCATCGACACCGACAAATTCTTTGTGGTCAGCCTGAACAACCTCGGCGGCTGCAACGGCTCCACCGGCCCGAGCAGTATCAACCCGGAAACCGGCAAGCCGTTCGGCGCCGATTTCCCGGTACTGACCGTGGAAGACTGGGTGCACAGCCAGGCCCGCCTCGCCGACTTGCTTGGCATCCACCAGTGGGCCGCCGTGATCGGTGGCAGCCTGGGCGGCATGCAGGCGCTGCAATGGACCATCACTTACCCGGACCGTGTGCGCCATTGCCTGGCCATCGCCTCGGCGCCCAAGTTGTCGGCGCAGAACATCGCCTTCAACGAAGTGGCGCGCCAGGCGATCCTCACCGACCCGGAGTTCCACGGCGGTTCGTTCCAGGAAGCCGGGGTGATCCCCAAGCGCGGCCTGATGCTGGCACGGATGGTGGGGCATATCACCTACCTGTCCGATGACTCCATGGGCGAGAAATTCGGCCGTGGCCTCAAGAGCGAGAAGCTCAACTACGACTTCCACAGCGTCGAGTTCCAGGTGGAAAGCTACCTGCGTTATCAGGGTGAGGAGTTCTCCGGGCGTTTCGACGCCAACACCTACCTGCTGATGACCAAGGCACTGGACTATTTCGACCCGGCCGCCAATCACGACGACGACCTGGCCAAAACCTTCGAAGGCGCCACGGCCAAGTTCTGCGTGATGTCGTTCACCACCGACTGGCGCTTCTCGCCGGCCCGCTCCCGTGAGCTGGTGGATGCGCTGATGGCCGCGCGCAAGGACGTTTGCTACCTGGAAATCGATGCGCCGCAAGGGCACGACGCCTTCCTGATTCCGATCCCGCGTTACTTGCAGGCGTTCGGCAATTACATGAACCGGATTACTGTGTGAGAACGCCATGAGAGCCGACCTGGAAATCATCCAAGAATGGATCCCCGCCGGCAGCCGTGTGCTCGACCTGGGCTGCGGCGATGGCGAACTGCTGAGCTGGCTGCGCGACAACAAGCAAGTCACCGGCTACGGCCTGGAAAACGACCCGGACAATATCGCCCAGTGCGTGGCCAAGGGCATCAACGTGATCGAGCAGGACCTGGACAAGGGCCTGGGCAACTTTGCCAGCAACAGCTTCGACATCGTGGTGATGACCCAGGCCCTGCAAGCCGTGCACTACCCGGACCGCATCCTCGACGAAATGCTGCGCGTCGGTCGCCAGTGCATCATCACCTTCCCGAACTTCGGCCACTGGCGCTGCCGCTGGTACCTGGCCACCAAGGGCCGCATGCCGGTGTCGGACTTCCTGCCGTACACGTGGTACAACACGCCGAACATCCACTTCTGCACCTTCGAAGACTTCGAAGCCTTGTGTGGCGAACGCGAAGCCAAGGTGATCAACCGCCTTGCCGTCGATCAGCAGCACCGCCACGGCTGGGCGAGTAAGCTATGGCCCAACCTGTTGGGCGAAATTGGTATTTACCGGGTCAGCAGTCCTGGCCTGACCGACCACAAGATTGCCGTCTAATCATCTTCAAGAGGGACGCTCATGAGTCGTTTGGCTATTTTTCTATTGACCGCCTGCCTGGGCGCCAGCGCCGTGGCCGCAGACGCAATAGACGCTAACCGCAAGAAAGACTTCGGTGACATCACCGTGCACTACAACACCTTCACCTCCAGCTTCCTGCAACCGGAAACGGCCCAGGCTGTCGGCGTGGTACGCAGCAAGGAGAAGGGCCTGATCAACGTGACCGTGATCAAGGGCGTGACCCCGGTGGCCGCGCAAGTCACCGGCACCATCAAGGACCTGGGCGGCAAGAGCGAGATCCTGACCTTCAAGCAGATCAACGAGAAAGGCGGCGTCAACTATCTCGCGCCCTACTCCGTGACCCAGCGGGAATACAAGACGTTTACCATCAATGTTGAAACCGGCGGCAAAGCCCATAGCTTCCAATTCAACCAAGAACTGTTCCCGGCCGAATGATGAAACTCACCCAACTCGTACTGGCCAGCCATAACGCCGGCAAACTCAAAGAATTGCAGGCGATGCTCGGCGACTCCGTGCACCTGCGCTCCATTGGCGAGTTCAGCCAGGTGGAGCCGGAAGAGACCGGCTTGTCGTTCGTCGAGAACGCCATCCTCAAGGCACGCAACGCCGCACGCATCTCCGGCCTGCCGGCGCTGGCGGACGACTCGGGCCTGGCGGTGGACTTCCTCGGCGGTGCCCCTGGCATCTATTCGGCACGTTATGCCGACGGCAAGGGCGACGCGGCCAACAACGCCAAGCTGCTGGACTCACTCAAGGACGTGCCGGATGAAGAGCGCGGCGCGCAGTTCGTCTGCGTGCTGGCCCTGGTGCGCCACGCCGATGACCCGCTGCCGATCCTGTGCGAAGGCCTGTGGCACGGGCGCATCCTGCATGCGGCCAGTGGCGAACATGGTTTTGGCTATGACCCGCTGTTCTGGGTGCCCGAACGCAATGTTTCCAGCGCCGAATTGAGCCCGACCGACAAGAACCAGATCAGCCACCGTGCTCGCGCAATGGATTTGCTGCGCCAACGCCTGAGCCTGAAATGACCCAGAACACCTCTGCGCAGCCGCTGATCCACGGCGGCGCGCAAACACCTCGGGCGGCCTTGCCGGTACTGCCGCCCCTGGCGCTGTATATCCACATCCCGTGGTGCGTGCGCAAATGCCCCTATTGCGACTTCAACTCCCACACCGCCAGCAAGGTGCTGCCGGAAGAGGAGTATGTGGACGCCTTGCTGGCAGATCTCGACCAGGATCTGCACGCTGTGTACGATCGCGAGCTGAGTTCGATCTTCTTTGGCGGCGGTACGCCAAGCCTGTTCAGCGCCGCCGCATTGGGCCGCCTGCTCAAGGGTGTGGAAGCGCGCATCCCGTTTGCCAGTGATATCGAGATCACTTTGGAAGCCAACCCCGGCACCTTCGAACAAGAGAAGTTCGTGGCGTACCGCAAGCTGGGGATCAACCGGCTGTCCATCGGCATCCAGAGTTTCCAGCAGGAAAAGCTTGAAGCGCTGGGGCGTATCCATAATGGCGATGAAGCCGTGCGCGCAGCGGGCATGGCGCGCCTGGCCGGGTTTGATAACTTCAACCTGGACCTGATGCACGGTTTGCCCGATCAGTCCCTGGACGACGCCCTGAGCGACCTGCGCCAGGCCATCGCGCTGAAGCCGACGCACTTGTCCTGGTACCAGCTGACCCTGGAACCCAACACCGTATTCTGGAACCAGCCGCCCACGCTGCCGGAAGACGACACGCTGTGGGATATCCAGGAAGCCGGCCAGGCGCTGCTTGCCGAACACGGTTACGCGCAATACGAAGTGTCGGCCTACGCGCAACCGGGTCGCCCGGCGCGGCACAACCTGAACTACTGGAGTTTTGGCGACTTCATCGGCATCGGCGCCGGTGCCCACGGCAAGCTCAGCCACCCCGACGGGCGCATCGTGCGCACCTGGAAGACCCGAGCACCAAAGGACTACCTCAACCCGGCCAAAAGCTTTCAGGCCGGCGCGAAGGAACTGACCAATGAAGAACTGCCATTCGAGTTCCTGATGAACGCGTTGCGCCTCACCGAGGGCGTCGAGGCCAGGCTCTACGCCGAGCGCACCGGCCTCGACCTGGCAAGCCTCGATGAAGGCCGCCGCGAGGCCGAACAAAGTGGCTTAATGCAGGTCGAACCGTCACGCCTGGCGGCGACCGACCGTGGGCAACTCTTTCTCAATGACCTGTTGCAAAAGTTTTTGAGCTGATCGCTCTTAAGGAAATCGAATGGATTTGGTACTCGACCTGCTCGCCACCGTATCCCGCTGGAGCCGTAGCAACCTGTCGGAAATCTCCCTGGCCCTCATCGGCTGCCTGCTGGTGCTGTTCGGCGCGGATATCAAAGGCTGGGTGGAAGCGCGCTTGGGCAGCATCGCCGGCGCGTTGCGCGTACCGTTGATGGCGCTGGTGTGCATGATCGGCAGCGGCGCCGCGTTGATCTACGCCACGCCGTGGATTGTGCGGGGGTTGAGCCAGTTCAATAACTACAGCCTGGCGCCGGTGTTGGTGGTGGTACTGGTGTTGATTGGCGTTGTGGCAGACCGCCGCTGACTCCCACGCCAACGCAGATACACATGTGGGAGCGGGCTTGCTCGCGAATGCGGAGTGTCAGTCACTGGAGATATTGACTGATCGACCCCATTCGCGAGCAAGCCCGCTCCCACATTTTTGACCGCATTCCAAATCAACGGTTTGTCAGTCAACCTTCTCGAACTTCAAATCCCACACCCCATGCCCCAACCGCTCACCACGGCGTTCAAACTTGGTGATCGGACGCTCAGCCGGGCGTGGCACGCATTTGCCGTCTTCGGCGATGTTGCGGTAGCCGGGGGCGACGTTCATCACTTCCAGCATGTATTCCGCATACGGTTCCCAATCGGTGGCCATGTGCAGGATGCCGCCCACTTTCAGCTTGCTACGTACCAGCTCCGCGAAGGAGGCCTGGACGATGCGGCGCTTGTGGTGACGGGATTTGTGCCATGGGTCCGGGAAGAACAACATCAGGCGGTCGAGGCTGTTGTCGGCGATGCAGCGGTTGAGCACTTCGATCGCGTCGCAGTCATACACGCGCAGGTTGGTCAGGCCTTGGGTCAGCACGCCATTGAGCAGCGCGCCCACACCTGGGCGGTGCACTTCCACACCGATAAAGTCCTGCTCCGGCGCGGCGGCGGCCATTTCCAGCAGGGAGTGGCCCATGCCGAAGCCGATTTCCAGGGAACGCGGGGCCGAACGGCCGAACACCTGGTCGTAATCCACCGGCGCATCGGCCAGCGGCAACACGAACAGCGGCGTACCTTGCTCCAGGCCCTTTTGCTGGCCTTCGGTCATGCGACCGGCGCGCATCACAAAACTCTTGATGCGGCGGTGCTTGGACTCGTCGCCTTCTTCTACAGTGTTCGGCGTTTCGTTTGATTCAGTCATCAATGGCTCTTACTTGATCAGACCATCCAGCGGCGAGGAGGCGCTGGCGTAGAGTTTTTTCGGCATACGGCCGGCGAGGTAGGCCAGGCGGCCCGCGACGATGGCGTGGTTCATGGCTTGCGCCATCATGATCGGCTGCTGGGCATGGGCGATGGCCGAGTTCATCAGCACCGCGTCGCAGCCCAGCTCCATGGCGATGGTCGCGTCGGAGGCTGTGCCTACGCCCGCATCCACCAGCACCGGGATCTTGGCTTCTTCCAGGATGATCTGCAGGTTGTACGGATTGCAGATACCCAGGCCGGAACCGATCAGGCCGGCCAGTGGCATGACGGCGATGCAGCCGATTTCTGCCAGTTGGCGCGCGATGATCGGGTCATCGCTGGTGTAGACCATCACGTCGAAGCCTTCCTTGACCAGCGTTTCAGCGGCCTTGAGGGTTTCGATCACGTTGGGGAACAGGGTTTTCTGGTCGGCCAGCACTTCCAGCTTCACCAGGTTATGGCCGTCGAGCAGCTCACGCGCCAGGCGGCAGGTGCGCACGGCTTCGATGGCGTCATAGCAACCGGCGGTGTTCGGCAGGAAGGTGTAGCGATCTGGCGACAGCACTTCGAGCAGGTTCGGCTCGCCTTCGATCTGGCCCAGGTTGGTGCGGCGCACGGCGAAGGTGACAATCTCGGCGCCCGAGGCTTCGATGGCCAGGCGGGTTTCTTCCATGTCGCGGTACTTGCCGGTGCCGACCAGCAGACGGGACTGGAAGGTACGACCGGCCAGGACGAAGGGCTTGTCGCTACGAACGATGCTCATGGGAAATCCTCGAAATGGGGTGAGGTTCTGCAGAATTCAGGAAGCTGCGCGACTAGCCGCCGCCGATGGCGTGGACCACTTCGACCTGGTCACCTTCGGTGAGCGCAGTTTCGGCGTGCAGGCTACGCGGGACGATATCCAGGTTGAGTTCCACTGCGACGCGACGCCCGGTCAGGTCCAGGCGCGTCAGCAGGGCCGCAACGGTTTCACCGTCGGGCAGTTCAAAGGATTCGCCGTTCAACTGAATGCGCATGCCACGGGCCGCCATCGTTTTAAGGGGCCCGCATTCTAGCCCGATTGACGTTGCCGGCCCAAGCCCCTTGGTCAGGCGGCCTGCAGGCGCCATGCCGCCAGACCGAGGAAAAACCAACCTAAAACGAACGCCAGCCCACCAAACGGCGTGATGATGCCTAGCTTGCTGAAACCTGTCAGCGTCAGCACATACAGGCTGCCGGAGAACAACAGGATGCCGACGGTAAACGAGATGCCCGCCCAGCTGACCAACCGGCCAGGAATATGCGCCGCCAGCAACGCCACACCGAACAACGCCAGGGTATGCACCAGTTGGTAGGTCACGCCGGTATGGAAGATCGCCAGGTACTCGGCGCTCAAGCGGTTTTTCAGGCCATGGGCAGCAAACGCGCCGAGGGCGACACCGGTAAAGCCAAAAAAGGCAGCCAACATCAGAAAGCCACGCAACATGAGGAACTCCAGTCAGACTCAAAGGGCCGGGTCTGTATAATGGCCCGCTCAACGGGTTCGGCCAAGCCATCTCTATGCTGCGTCTCCTCTTCAAACGCTTTCTCAACGTCGTGAAATGGTTTGCCATCGGCAGTGTGCTGCTGGTGTTGCTGTTTCGTGTCGTCCCGCCGCCGTTCACCGCGCTGATGGTGGAACGCAAGGTTGAATCCTGGTTCGACGGCGAACCCATTGACCTGCAGCGCACCTGGGTGCCGTGGGATGAGATCTCCGACGACCTCAAAGTGGCGGTGATGGCCGGCGAAGACCAACGCTTCCCGCAGCATTGGGGCTTTGACTTCGGTGCGATCCAGGCGGCGATCCTGCACAACGAGCGCGGCGGCTCGATTCGTGGCGCCAGTACGTTGAGCCAGCAGGTGTCGAAAAACCTGTTCCTGTGGACCGGCCGCAGTTATTTGCGCAAAGGCCTGGAAGCCTGGTTTACCGGGTTGATCGAGGTGTTGTGGCCCAAACAGCGGATTCTTGAGGTGTATCTCAACAGTGTTGAGTGGGATGAGGGGGTGTTTGGCGCGGAAGCAGCGGCGCGGCATCACTTCGGCGTGAGTGCCAAGGGGCTTTCGCGGCAGCAGGCCAGCTATCTGGCGGCAGTGTTGCCTAACCCTCGGGTGTGGAGTGCCAGTCATCCGACGGCGTATGTGGCGCGGCGCGCAGCGTGGATTCGGCAGCAGATGAGTCAGTTGGGTGGGGATGGCTATTTGGTGGAGTTGAATAACTCGCGCAAGGCCCCCTGGTCCGACTGACACAACACAGAAACAAATGTGGGAGCGGGCTTGCTCGCGAAAGCGGTGGATCAGTCAATATCTCCAGTGACTGACACTCAGCTTTCGCGAGCAAGCCCGCTCCCACATTTAGACCGCGTCGCGTTTTAGGCGGCGATCGACAACTTCAGCTTGTTCATCGCGCTTTTCTCAAGCTGACGAATCCGCTCGGCCGACACGTTGTACTTCTGCGCCAAGTCGTGCAGCGTAGCTTTGTCTTCCGCCAGCCAGCGCTGGTAGAGGATGTCACGGCTGCGGTCGTCGAGCACTTCCAGCGCTTCGTGCAGGTTGTGGTTGGAGTTGTCACTCCAGTCCGCATCCTCCAGTTGACGCGCCGGGTCGTACCGGTGGTCTTCCAGGTAGTTGGCCGGCGATTGGAAGGCGCTGTCGTCGTCCGCTTCGGCGGCTGGGTCGAAGGCCATGTCATGGCCGGTCAGACGGCTTTCCATCTCGCGCACTTCACGGGGCTCCACGCCGAGGCTTTCGGCCACGCGGTGGACTTCCTCATTGTTCAGCCACGCCAGGCGTTTCTTCTGGCTGCGCAGGTTGAAGAACAACTTGCGCTGGGCCTTGGTGGTCGCCACTTTCACGATGCGCCAGTTGCGCAGGATGAACTCGTGGATTTCCGCCTTGATCCAGTGCACGGCAAACGACACCAGACGTACACCCATTTCCGGGTTGAAGCGTTTCACAGCCTTCATCAGGCCAACGTTGCCTTCCTGGATCAGGTCAGCCTGGGCCAGGCCGTAGCCGCTGTAGCTACGGGCGATATGTACGACAAAACGCAGGTGGGCGAGCACCATCTGCCGAGCCGCCCCCAAATCCTGCTCATAGTAGAGACTCTCGGCCAGTTCACGCTCCTGCTCGGGCGTCAGCAATGGAATGCTGTTGACCGTGTGCACATAGGCTTCCAGGTTCGCACCCGGGACCAAGGCATATGCAGGTTGCAAAGAAGTGGTCATACAAAACCTCCGACTTACATAACTCGTGCAGTGAAGCACTGCGAAAATTGACCGGGAACCGTAGGACAAGTTCCCTAAACCACCAATACGGTCAATACAAACGAAACCACATTAATCTGACATTAACTACTTCGGTGCCAACTCGCGTAAATGACGAGCGACCGCAATCCAAGCACCGATATACCCCAACAATACCGCGCCAAGCAAGAGACTCAGACCATCGGCTACCGGCACACCGGCCAGCGCAAAATCACTGCCGTAGAGTCCGGCCAGCCCGACCACCGCGTCGTTCAGCCAGTCCAGGCCGAACGCCAGCACGCCCCAGGACAAAATCCCGGCACCGAAACCATAAAGCGCGCCCATGTACAGAAAAGGACGACGCACATAGCTGTCCGTGCCGCCGACCAGTTTAATCACTTCTATCTCGGTGCGACGGTTTTCAATATGAAGACGAATGGTATTACCTATCACCAAAAGTAATGCAGACACCAACA
This sequence comes from Pseudomonas sp. IPO3749, assembly GCF_013386605.1. NCBI lineage: Bacteria > Pseudomonadati > Pseudomonadota > Gammaproteobacteria > Pseudomonadales > Pseudomonadaceae > Pseudomonas > Pseudomonas sp. IPO3749. The sequence continues at coordinate 52,189 of NZ_JACARN010000072.1, forward strand.
GCACCGTCAGGCCGAACACAAAGCGGTCGCCCAGCTTGAGGATCGCCGCCAGGCGCTCTACCCAGACTAGATCAAGCTGCGCCTGTTGCACCTTGGGCATCTCTGCGAGTTTTTGCCGCAGGGCTTCCAGCGCCGGCTTGTCGACTTCATTCGGCGTCACCAGTACCACGCCCGGCAGCGGGTTCTGTGGCAGCTCCTTGAGCGCCTCGCCGAGGCCGGATTGTTGCTGGAACTCTTCAAGGGCCTGGTCGCGACTGATGTACTCGGCATCCGCCACGCCTGGAATGTTCTTGATGTCGTCACGCAACGCTTCGCCATCTTTGGCGCTGGCGTCGATGTTCAAGTACAGCGAGATCTGCGCCGCACGCTGCCAGGAACCGCCGAGGCGCTCCACATTATTGAGCAGCAGCGACAAACCCATCGGCAGGCTCAGGGCCACTGCCATCACCAGGCAGGTGAAAAAGCTGCCAATCGGCTGCTTGCCCAAGCGGCGCAGGCTGTCGACCAGACTGGCGCGATGGCTTTCGATCCAGGCGCGCAGCAAGGTGCTGAAGTCCGGGCCATCATCGTCGTGATCGTGTTTTTTCTTCGGTGGTTGCGGATCGGCCGGTTTCGGCGCCACGCGCTCGGAGACTTTAGGGCTGCGTGTCGCACTCATACGCCGGCCTCCCCGTCACCGATCAGGCGGCCGCGCTGCAGAGTCAGCATGCGATGGCGCATACGCGCGATCAGCGCCAGGTCGTGACTGGCGATCAGCACGCTGGTGCCCAGCCGGTTAATGTCTTCGAACACCCCCATGATCTCGGCCGCCAGGCGCGGGTCGAGGTTACCGGTGGGTTCGTCCGCCAGCAGCAGGGCCGGCCGATGGACGATGGCGCGGGCAATGCCGACGCGCTGTTGCTGGCCGGTGGACAGGTCGCCGGGGTAGAGATCGGTCTTGTCCGACAGCGCCACGCGCTCCAGGGCCGAATCCACGCGCTTGACGATCTCGGCCTTGGACAGCCCGAGGATCTGCAACGGCAACGCCACGTTATTGAACACGGTGCGGTCGAACAGCAACTGGTGGTTCTGGAAAACTACGCCGATCTGGCGGCGCAGGAACGGAATCTGCGCATTGCTGATGGTGGCCAGGTCCTGGCCCGCCAGCAGCAACTTGCCGGTAGTCGGGCGTTCCATGGCCAGCAGCAGGCGCAACAAGGTACTTTTGCCGGCACCGGAGTGCCCGGTTACAAACAGAAACTCGCCGCGACGCACTCGAAAGCTCAGCTCATGCAAGCCCACATGCCCGTTGGCATAGCGTTTACCGACCTGTTCGAATCGAATCATGAACGCTCCCGCTCGGCAAACAGTGCCTGTACAAAGGGTTCGGCTTCAAAGGTGCGCAGGTCGTCGATGCCTTCACCGACGCCGATATAACGAATCGGCAACCCGAACTGTTTGGCCAGGGCAAAAATCACGCCGCCCTTGGCCGTGCCGTCGAGCTTAGTCAATGCCAGGCCGGTCAGTTGCACCGTCTGGTTGAATTGTTTGGCCTGGCTGATGGCGTTCTGGCCCGTGCCCGCGTCAAGCACCAACAGAACCTCGTGCGGCGCGTCTGCATCGAGCTTGCCGATCACGCGACGGACTTTCTTCAGCTCTTCCATCAGGTTGTCTTTGGTGTGCAGGCGACCGGCGGTATCGGCGATCAACACGTCGATGTTGCGGGCCTTGGCGGCTTGCACGGCATCGAAGATCACCGAGGCGGAATCGGCGCCGGTGTGTTGGGCGATGACCGGGATTTTGTTGCGCTCGCCCCACACCTGCAGCTGCTCAACCGCTGCGGCGCGGAAGGTATCGCCGGCGGCCAGCATGACTTTCTTGCCTTCGGATTGCAGCTTCTTGGCCAGCTTGCCAATAGTGGTGGTCTTGCCAGCGCCGTTGACGCCCACTACCAGGATCACGAACGGCTTGTTCGGGGTGATCACCAGCGGTGCCTCAACAGGCTTGAGCATGGCGGCCAGCTCGGCCTGCAGGGATTTGTACAGCGCATCGGCGTCCGTCAGTTGCTTGCGCGCGACCTTCTGCGTGAGGCTCTGGATAATCACGGCGGTGGCTTCGACGCCCACGTCGGCGGTGAGCAGACGGGTTTCGATGTCTTCCAACAGTTCGTCATCGATGACTTTTTTGCCGAGAAACAGGCTGGCCATGCCTTCGCCGATGCTGGCGCTGGTCTTGCTCAGGCCCTGCTTGAGGCGGGCAAAGAAGCCGGTCTTGCTGGTTTCGACGGCAGCTGCCACGGGTTCTGGCTCGATCACCGCAGGCGCAGCGACCTCGACCACAGCCGGAATCGGCGGAGTCACGTGCTCAGCCTGTACATCTTCGACCAGGGCCACGGGCTCTTCGGCCACCGGCAGTTCTGGCCAGGGCTTGTGCTCTGGTTCTGGTTCTGGTTCTGGCTCAGGCTCAGGCTCAGGCTCAGCTTCGACCACCGGCTGCAGCACCGGCTCGGCCATCGGCAACACCACCGGCTCCGGCGCTTGCGCGACCGGCTCGGCTTCTACTATAGGCTCAGGGATGGGTTCAGGCTGAACCGGCGGCTGTTCGTCGACGGTTTCCTGCGGCTTTTTGCGCAGCCATCCGAACAGGCCTTTTTTCTCGCCAGCCGCAGCTGGGGTCTTCTTGTCGTCGTTGGAACCAAACATGGAGACGGCTATCTCAAGGTAGCGACGCGCCAGTAGGCGCGTCGGTAAATAAAATTCGATGCGTAACAGACTGTTTTTTAGCCAGCTCGTTCATGCGCAACATTTTGAAGGCCAAAATAGGGCCTCAACAAGACAGCCGCAGTGGCCGTCACTCAGTCGGATCAGTATCCTAGCACCTCCTCGCCCGCCGACGCTAAGACCAAGCGGGCAGCCCAACAGGTTTAAAAACGAATGAATGCTCTAGCCCGCCGCGCCGCAGGCCTGCTGTTCAGCACAGTTTGTCTGCCTCTTTCAGCCTTGGCTGCCGACCCACAACCCACCCATGAATTCACCCTGGACAACGGCCTGAAGGTGGTCGTACGCGAAGATCATCGCGCGCCAGTGGTGGTTTCCCAGGTTTGGTACAAGGTTGGTTCGAGCTACGAAACCCCGGGCCAGACCGGTTTGTCCCACGCCCTGGAACACATGATGTTCAAGGGCAGCGCCAAAGTCGGCCCCGGCGAAGCCTCGCTGATCCTGCGCGACCTGGGCGCCGAAGAGAACGCCTTCACCAGCGACGATTACACCGCCTACTACCAAGTACTGGCCCGTGATCGCCTGGGCGTCGCCTTCGAACTGGAAGCCGACCGCATGGCCAGCCTGCGCCTGCCGGCCGACGAGTTCAGCCGCGAAATCGAGGTCATCAAGGAGGAGCGCCGCCTGCGCACCGACGATAACCCGATGTCCAAGGCCTACGAGCGCTTCAAGGCCATGGCTTTCCCGGCCAGCGGCTATCACACGCCGACCATCGGCTGGATGGCCGACCTGGACCGCATGAAGGTCGAAGAGCTGCGTCACTGGTACCAATCCTGGTACGTGCCGAACAATGCCGCGTTGGTGGTGGTCGGCGACGTCACCCCGGACGAGGTGAAAAACCTGGCCCAGCGCTACTTTGGCCCGATTCCCAAGCGTGACGTGCCACCGGCCAAGATCCCGATGGAACTCGCCGAGCCTGGCGAGCGTCTGCTGACCATGAAGGTGCAGACCCAACTGCCAAGCGTGATCCTGGGCTTCAACGTGCCTGCCCTGGCCACCGCCGAAGACAAACGCTCGGTGCAGGCCTTGCGCCTGATCTCGGCGTTGCTGGACGGCGGCTACAGTGCACGGATCTCCGAACAGTTGGAGCGCGGTGAAGAGCTGGTGTCCGCCGCCTCCACCAACTACGACGCCTACACCCGTGGCGACACCCTGTTCATGCTGACCGCCACGCCCAATCAGCAGAAGAAAAAGACCGTCGCCCAAGCCGAAGCCGGCCTGTGGCGTCTGCTGGAAGAGCTGAAGGCAAAGCCGCCGACCGCCGAAGAGCTGGAACGCATCCGCGCCCAGGTGATTGCCGGCCTGGTCTACCAGCGTGATTCCATCACCAGCCAGGCCACGGCCATTGGCTCCCTGGAGACCGTTGGCCTGTCCTGGAAACTGATGGACACCGAGCTTGCCGACCTGCAAAGCGTGACCCCGGAGGATATCCAGAAAGCCGCGCGAACCTATTTCACCCGCGAACGTCTCAGCGTCGCCCATGTCTTGCCTCTGGAGACCGCTCATGAGTGATCGCAAAAGCAGCCGCCTGATTTTCCCCGGCCTGATCGTTGTCACCCTGATCGCCGCCAGTGCCGTGTATTTCCTGCGTCCGAGCGACTCCGTCGCCAGCCCGGCGCTGGAAAAAGCCCAGTCGAGCAACAAACTGCAATCCCTGGCAGAGCTGGACGACAAGGCACCGACCAACCGCAAGCTCGACGTACAAACCTGGACCACCGCCGAAGGCGCCAAGGTGCTGTTCGTCGAAGCTCATGAACTGCCGATGTTCGATGTGCGCATCCTGTTCGCCGCCGGCAGCAGCCAGGACGGCAACGTGCCGGGCCTGGCGCTGATGACCAACGCCATGCTCAACGAAGGCGTGCCGGGCAAGGATGTAAGCCAGATCGCCCGTGACTTCGAGGGCCTGGGCGCGGACTTTGGCAATGGCGCGTACCGCGACATGGCGCTGGTGTCCCTGCGCAGCCTCAGCGACAGCGATAAACGCGACGCCGCCCTGAGCCTGTTTGACCAGGTGATCGGCAAGCCGACCTTCCCCGCCGACTCCCTGGCGCGGATCAAGAACCAGATCCTCGCCGGCTTCGAGTACCAGAAGCAGAACCCCGGCAAGCTGGCGAGCCTGGAGTTGTTCAAGCGCCTCTATGGCGACCACCCTTACGCGCACCCGAGCGAAGGCACGCCGGAGAGCGTTCCGAAGATTACCCTGGCGCAGTTGCAGGGGTTCCATGCCAAGGCCTATGCGGCCGGCAACGCGGTGATCGCGGTGGTGGGTGACCTGACCCGCGCCGAAGCCGAAGCCATGACCGGCAAGATTTCCGCCTCGCTGCCTAAAGGCCCGGCCTTGCCGAAAATCGCCCAGCCGACCGAACCCAAGCCGGGTTTGAACCGCATCGAATTCCCGTCCAAGCAGACGCACCTGCTGTTCGCCCAACTGGGCATCGACCGCGCCGACCCGGACTATGCGGCTTTGTCCCTGGGTAACCAGATCCTTGGCGGCGGTGGTTTCGGCACCCGCCTGATGAGCGAAGTGCGTGAAAAACGCGGCCTCACCTATGGCGTGTACTCCGGCTTTTCACCGATGCAGGTGCGCGGCCCGTTCATGATCCAGCTGCAGACCCGCGCCGAAATGAGCGGCGGCACCCTGCGCCTGGTGGAAGACGTGGTGAAGGACTACCTCGACAACGGCCCGACGCAAAAGGAACTGGATGACGCCAAGCGTGAGCTGGCTGGCAGCTTCCCACTGTCCACCGCGAGCAACGCCGATATCGCCGGGCAGTTGGGCGCGATGGGTTTCTACAACCTGCCGCTGACCTATCTGGAAGATTTCATGAAACAATCCCAGGCCCTGACCGTAGAGCAGGTCAAGGCTGCCATGAACAAACACTTGAGCGCCGACAAGATGGTCATCGTGACCGCCGGCCCGACGATTGCGCAAAAGCCACTACCGCCCCCCACTGACAAACCCGCCGAGCAGCCGCTCGGGGTTCCGGAGCATTAATGGCCAGTTCATCTCGCCCGAAAAAACCTGTCCACAACGTGCATAACGGTGTGGGCCAGCTGCGCATCATTGGCGGCGAATGGCGCAGCCGCAAGCTGAGCTTCCCTGACGTGGTCGGCCTGCGCCCGACGCCGGACCGCGTGCGTGAAACCCTGTTCAACTGGCTCGCGCCGTACATCGCGGGCGCCAAGGTGCTGGACCCGTTTGCCGGCAGTGGCGCGTTGTTCCTGGAGTCGTTGTCCCGTGGCGCCGCCCAGGCTCAGGCGCTGGATGCGAGTAATATCGCAGTCTCCAGCCTCAAGGAACACCTGGGCACCCTGCGCTGCACCAATGGCCAGGTGCAAACCGCCGACGCGCTGCGGTACCTGGAAACCCAGCCAGCCAGCCCGTTCGACGTGGTGTTCCTCGACCCGCCGTTCAACCAGAACCTGCTGCCGACCGTGTGCACGCTGCTGGAAGAACGTCAGTGGCTGGCGCCGGATGCGTGGATCTACACTGAAAGCGAGACCGCGCCTTCGACCCTGGGCCTGCCGGCAAGCTGGCGCCTGCACAGGGAGCAGAAGTCCGGACGGGTGTATTACGCGTTGTGGCATCGGCTGGTCGAAAGCGCCGCTTAAACTGTGGTGAGCGGGTTTGTTGTGGCGAGGGAGCTTGCTCCCGCTGGGCTGCAAAGCAGCCCCAAAACCTGCAACCGTGCTCTGACTGAACAAACGCGGCGCTCTTGATAGGGCTGCTGCGCAGCCCAGCGGGAGCAAGCTCCCTCGCCACAGTTAAATGTGCTTGCTGCTGAGAGTTTCATGAAGCCTTCTACCCACCTGTTCACCCCCGCCTTCGGCCTCGGCAACCCCCACCTGCAAACACTGTGGGGGCCGCTGTGGCGTCCCACCACCCACATCGACCGCCAACGCGAGCGCCTGTGGCTGGAAGACGGCGACTTCCTCGACCTCGACTGGCATGGCCCCCACGACGCGCAAGCGCCGTTGGTGCTGGTGCTGCACGGGCTGACCGGTTCATCCAACTCGCCTTACGTGGCCGGCCTGCAAAAAGCCCTGGCTGCGCAAGGCTGGGCCAGCGCCGCGTTGAACTGGCGTGGCTGTTCGGGCGAACCGAATCTGTTGGCGCGCAGCTATCACTCCGGTGCCAGCGAAGACCTCGCGGCAGCGATTGCCCATCTGCGCACCAAGCGGCCGTTGGCGCCGCTGTATGCCGTGGGTTATTCGCTGGGCGGCAATGTGTTGCTCAAGCACCTGGGCGAAACCGGCGCGGCATCGGGACTGCAAGGCGCGGCGGCGGTGTCGGTGCCGTTTCGCCTGGACCAATGTGCAGACCGCATCGGCCTGGGCTTTTCGCGGGTTTATCAGAAGCACTTCATGCGTGAAATGCTGGCGTATATCCGCGTCAAGCAGCGTCGTTTTCTGCAGGACGGCCAGGCAGATGGGCTCAAAACCCTGGAAGCCTTGGGCTCACTGGAAAAGATGCGTACGTTCTGGGATTTCGATGGGCGGGTGACTGCGCCGCTCCACGGGTTTCTGAGTGCCGAGGACTATTACCGCCGTGCGTCGAGCCGCTATTACCTGGGCGATATCCGCACGCCCACCCTGATCATCCAGGCCGCCGATGACCCGTTTGTGTTCGCCCATAGCCTGCCCGAGGCGAGTGAATTATCGGCGTGCACGGAGTTTGAGCTGCTGGCCAAGGGTGGGCATGTGGGGTTTGTCGATGGCACCCTCAAGCGCCCCGGTTATTACCTGGAGCGCCGTATTCCCGCCTGGTTGCTCAGTCGCCGGTAGCGATTGCCCGCGTCGGATCAGTAATCCACTCGCTCCATGACCCCGCATACAACTTGCCCAACGGGTAACCCGCCAAGCTCAGGGCGAACAGGTTGTGGCACGCCGTCACGCCCGAACCGCAATACGCCACCAGTTCATCCGGCGAGCGGCCTTGCAGTTGGGCGGCGAAGCGCTGCTTGAGCTGTTCAGCCGGCAGGAAGCGGCCGTCCGCGCCCAGGTTTTCGTTGAAGGCCGCACATTGCGCGCCCGGGATGTGCCCGGCGATCGGGTCAATCGGCTCCACTTCGCCACGAAAGCGTGGTTGAGCGCGGGCATCGATCAGCGTCAATCCCGGCTGGCCCAGGCGTTTTTGCAGGTGTTCGGCGTCCAGCAACAAGCGGTTGTCCGGCATACCAGCGAACGTCCCAGGCTCAACCAGCGGCGCGTCCAGGCTCAGCGGGAAACCTGCGGCGTGCCAGGCCTTGAGGCCGCCATCCAGGATAAACACGCCATCGCGCTTGCCCAGCCAGGCCAGCAGCCACCAGGCGCGGGCGGCATAGGCGCCGGGGCCGTCGTCGTACAGCACGATTTCGGTATCTGCGTTGATGCCCCACGCCCGCAATTGCTGGCCCAAGGTGTCCGCCGCCGGCAATGGGTGACGTCCCGTGACGCCCTTGGTCACCGGGCCACTGAGGTGTCGCTCCAGGTCGGCGTATTGCGCGCCTTCGATATGCCCCTCGGCATAGCTGCAACGCCCGTAGTCCGGGTCTTCCAAGGCAAAACGGCAATCCAGGATCACCACCCCGCCGGCCTTCTGGCGCTCGGCCAGTTGCTGGGGGCTGATCAGTTGGGCAAGCGGCATGACGGACTCCTAGTGAACAGATTCGGGAAAGGTCCTACTTCACTTCTTCCAATGCCTGATTCAACGGCACGTAAAACTCTTTGAACAATGCATCCACGGCGTCTTTGGCTTGAGGGGTGACAAACCCGGCCTCCAGCACCAGCACCTGATACACCCCACGCTTGATCGCCTCGGCGCTCAAATGGGCAGAGTTTTCATTGGTGGTGCACAAGAAACGCACCCAGGAGGTGAGGATGATCCAGGCGTTGAGGGTCAGGGCTTCGGTTTGCACCGGGTCCATATTGAGGATGCCGGCATCGACAAACCCTTGGTAAATAGCCCCGCCCTGGGTCAGGCAGCGCTGGGAAAAGCGCCGATAGCCGGTCGCCAGTTCCGGGTCGCTTTCCAGCAGATGTTCGAGGTCGCGGTGCAGGAAACGGTAGCGCCACATGCCGGCCAGCACGGCCTGCAGGTAGAAACGTTTGTCTTCGACGGTGACGGCACGGCCTTGGGGCGGGCGCAGGAAACTGTCCACCAGCGCTTCATATTCGCGAAACAGCACGGCGATGATCGCCTGCTTGTTGGGGAAGTGGTAGTACAGGTTGCCCGGCGAAATTTCCATGTGGGCGGCGATGTGGTTGGTGCTCACACTGCGCTCGCCCTGCTGGTTAAAAAGCTCCAGGCTGGTTTGCACAATGCGCTCGCTGGTCTTTACTCGTGGTGCCATAGGGGATCAGCTTCTGTACACGTGATGGGGCATCTTACGGCCTAATCTTGCAGGGATAAATCCGCAACTGCGTAATGACATTTGACAATTTAGAGCAATGACTCTAAAAATCCAGGCAGACCTATAACAATCGGGAACGCCGCCATGTCTGCCAACGTTGCCTATCTGCAAGATTCCCAGGTGCTGGACCAGCTCCAAGACCTGTTCGACACCCAGCGCCGCGCCTACGCCGCCAACCCGATGCCGCCGGCCGCACAACGCCAGCAATGGCTCAAGTCCCTGCGCGACCTGCTCAGCGACGAGCGCCAGGCGCTGATCAACGCGATCAGCCAGGACTTCAGCCACCGCAGTGCGGACGAAACCCTGTTCGCCGAACTGATGCCCAGCCTGCACGGCATTCACTACGCCAGCAAACACCTCAAGGGTTGGATGAAACCTTCCCGTCGCGCCGTAGGCATTGCCTTCCAGCCCGCGTCAGCCAAAGTCATCTATCAACCCCTGGGCGTGGTGGGCGTGATCGTGCCCTGGAACTACCCGTTGTACCTGGCTATCGGCCCGTTGGTCGGCGCATTGGCGGCGGGCAATCGGGTGATGCTCAAGCTCAGCGAGTCCACCCCCGCCACCGGCGAGTTGCTCAAGGCACTGCTGGCGAAGATCTTCCCCGAGGACCTGGTGTGCGTGGTGCTGGGTGAGGCAGAAGTCGGCATGGCCTTCTCCAAGCTGCCCTTCGATCACCTGCTGTTTACCGGCGCCACCAGCATTGGCAAGCATGTGATGCGTGCAGCCGCCGAACACCTCACGCCGGTCACCCTGGAATTGGGTGGCAAGTCGCCCGCCATCGTGTCCGCCGATGTACCGCTCAAGGACGCTGCCGAACGCATCGCCTTCGGCAAAGCGCTGAACGCGGGGCAAACCTGCGTGGCACCGGACTACGTGTTGGTGCCGGAAGATCGCGTCGAGGGTTTCGTGGAGGCCTACACCCAGGCCGTTCGCGGGTTCTATCCGACCCTGGTCGACAACCCGGACTACACGGCCATCATCAACGAACGACAACTGGCCCGGCTCAACGCCTACGTCAAGGACGCCACCGACAAAGGCGCCACCCTGATTCCGCTGTACGACCAAGGCCAGGCGCGGCGCATGGCCCACAGCCTGTTGTTGAATGTCAGCGATGACATGACCGTGATGCAGGACGAAATCTTCGGCCCTGTGCTGCCGATCGTGCCGTATCGCGGCATCGACCAGGCCTTTGCCTACATCAACCAACGCCCTCGGCCACTGGCCCTGTATTACTTCGGCTACAACAAGGGCGAGCAGGACCGTGTGCTCCACGAAACCCATTCCGGCGGGGTGTGCCTGAACGACACCCTGCTGCATGTGGCCCAGGACGACATGCCGTTCGGCGGCATCGGCCCTTCGGGCATGGGCCATTACCACGGCCACGAAGGCTTCCTCACCTTCAGCAAAGCCAAAGGCGTGCTGGTGAAACAGCGCCTGAACGCGGCGAAGTTGATCTATCCGCCCTACGGCAAATCGATCCAGAAGTTGATCCAGAAGCTGTTCGTCCGCTGAAACCGCCACCCACGGGATAACAATAACAATGAACCCTAGCCTGACTGAAACACCCGCGCTGTCGCGGCGCGGCGTCCTGAAAATCGGCCTGTGCGCCAGCGCCTTCCTGGCCACCGCCGGGCTGGGCGCCAGCCTCAGCGGTTGCTCCAGCAGCACGCCGGCCAGCGGTTTCGTGATGTTGCGTAGCAGTGATCTGCCGTTCCTGCGCGCCTTGATCCCGGTGTTGCTGGAAGGTGTGGCCAGTGCTCAGGCAGTTGCCAGCGGTGTTGAAGACACCCTCAAGAAGCTCGATTTCAGCCTGCAGCGGCTGTCGCCGGAGATGTTCAAGCTCACCCAGCAACTGTTCGACGTGTTGGGCATGGCCATCACCCGTGGCCCGCTGACCGGGATCTGGGGCAGTTGGGAAAACGCCAGCGGCGAGCAAATCCGCAACTTTCTGCACCGCTGGGAAAACAGCTACCTCAACCTGCTGCGCATGGGCCAGGGCTCGCTGCTCAAGCTGGTGGTCATGGCCTGGTACTTCCAGCCGGCGTCCTGGGCCCATTGCGGTTACCCCGGCCCGCCGAAAATTTGAATCGCCTCCCCCCACAATAAAAACTAGAGACGACCCTGATGCCCGTACCCGATCCCTTCCGCGACGGCATGGCCCGTGGCTGGAAAACCCACAATGGCGCCGCCCTCGACAACGACCTGACGCTGGAAGCCGATGTGGCGATCATCGGCAGCGGTGCCGGTGGCGGTACCACCGCGGAAATCCTCAGCGCCGCCGGCTACAAGGTGCTGCTGATCGAAGAGGGTCCGCTCAAGACCAGCAGCGATTTCAAGTTGCTGGAAGACGAGGCCTACACCAGCCTGTATCAGGAGGGCATCGGCCGCATGAGCAAGGATGGCGCGATCACCATCCTTCAGGGCCGTGCAGTAGGCGGCACGACGCTGATCAACTGGACATCGAGCTTCCGTACCCCGGACGCCACGCTCAGCCACTGGGCCAGCGAATATGCGGTGAAGGGGCATAGCAGCGCCGAAATGGCGCCGTGGTTCGAAAAGATGGAGCAGCGCCTAGGCATCGCGCCCTGGGCCCTGCCGCCCAATCCCAACAACGATGTGATCCGCAAAGGCTGCGAGAAGCTCGGCTACAGCTGGCACGTGATCCCGCGCAATGTGCGCGGCTGCTTCAACCTGGGGTATTGCGGCATGGGTTGCCCGGTCAATGCCAAGCAGTCGATGCTGGTGACCACGATTCCGTCCACCCTGGAAAAGGGCGGCGAACTGCTCTACCTGGCCCGCGCCGAACGCCTGATCTACAGCGGCGACACGATCAGCAGCCTGGAGTGCGTGGCCATGGACAACCTATGCGTGGCACCGACCGGTCGCAAGATCACCGTGAAGGCCAAGCACTACGTACTGTCCGGCGGCGGCATCAACAGCCCGGCGCTGCTGATGCGTTCGGATGCGCCCGACCCACACAAGCGGCTTGGCAAGCGTACCTTCCTGCATCTGGTGAATTTCTCCGCCGGGTTGTTCGATGAGGTGATCAACCCGTTCTACGGCGCGCCGCAATCGATCTATTCCGACCATTTCCAGTGGCAGGACGGCACCACTGGCAAAATGTCCTACAAGCTGGAGGCACCGCCCTTACATCCTGCGCTGGCCAGTACGTTGCTCGGTGGTTATGGCACCCAGAACGCCCTGGACATGAGCCAATTGCCCAATACCCACGCGATGCTGGCGCTGCTGCGCGATGGTTTCCACCCCGACAGCCCCGGCGGCAGCGTGGAGTTGCGCGGTGATGGTACGCCGGTGCTCGACTATCAAGTGTCGGACTACGCCTGGGATGGCTTGCGCCGTGCGTTCCACAGCATGGCCGAGATCCAGTTCGCCGCGGGCGCCAAGTCGGTCAAGCCGCTGCATCACGATGCGCGCTACGTGAAAACCTTGGGCGAAGCGCGCACGATGATCGAGGAACTCAACCTGGAACTGCACCGCACCTGCCTGGGCAGTGCCCATGTGATGGGCGGTTGTGCCATGGGCGAAGACCCGAAAAATGCAGTAGCCGACAGCCTTGGTCGCCACCATCAGTTGCGCAACCTGTCGATCCACGACGGGTCATTATTCCCCACCAGCATTGGGGCCAATCCACAATTATCGGTGTACGGTTTGACCGCCCAATTGGCGACAGCATTGGCCGAACGTCTGAAAACGGCATGAAAAAACGCGCGATTAGCGGTATGTATCTACATAAGTCGACTTGGCCGACCGGGATGGCTGCGATACCATCCGGTTCCCCAACGGACTCCGCCAGGACGACGCGATGAACCGAGTGTTGTACCCAGGAACCTTCGACCCGATTACCAAAGGCCATGGCGATCTGGTCGAACGTGCCTCACGCTTGTTCGACCATGTGATCATCGCGGTCGCAGCCAGCCCCAAGAAAAACCCGCTGTTTCCCCTGGAACAGCGCGTGGAGCTGGCGCGTGAGGTCACCAAACACCTGCCCAACGTGGAAGTGGTGGGCTTTTCCACGCTGCTGGCGCATTTCGCCAAAGAGCAGAACGCCAATGTGTTCCTGCGCGGCCTGCGTGCAGTGTCGGATTTCGAATATGAATTCCAGCTGGCCAACATGAACCGCCAGTTGGCGCCGGACGTGGAAAGTCTGTTCCTCACGCCGTCGGAACGTTATTCGTTCATTTCCTCGACGTTGGTCCGAGAAATCGCCGCTTTGGGCGGGGATATCACCAAGTTCGTGCATCCGGCTGTAGCAGATGCGCTGACGCTGCGCTTCAAGAAGTAACACCGTTCAATCGGCGCCTGCTCGCACTGCGGGCGCCAATGCGGCACAATTGCGCGCATTAGTTTTCAGATGCCTTGGCTGACGGCCCTGGCAGGAGTTTCCATGTCCCTGATCATCACCGACGATTGCATCAACTGCGACGTCTGCGAACCCGAGTGCCCGAACGCCGCGATTTCCCAGGGCGAAGAAATCTACGTGATCGACCCCAATCTGTGCACCCAGTGTGTCGGCCACTACGACGAGCCTCAATGCCAGCAAGTATGCCCGGTGGATTGCATCCCGCTGGATGAGGCTCATCCGGAGACGGAAGAGCAGTTGATGGCCAAGTACCGATTGATTACCGGTAAAGCCTAAGACTGACATTTGGGGCAAAACACGCTCGCGCGTTGCCCCAGCACCACATTGCGCAATTCGCTCCCGCAGACCTTGCACGCCTCGCCGCCCCGGCCATAGACAAACAGTTCCTGCTGGAAATACCCCGGCTGCCCGTCGCCGCCGATAAAGTCGCGCAGCGTGGTGCCGCCGCGCTCAATGGCGGCGGCTAGGATGCGCTTGATCTCGATTGCCAGCTTCAAGTAACGCGCCCGCGAAATGCCGCCCGCCTCGCGACGCGGGTCGATCCCCGCCGCAAACAGTGCTTCGGTCGCGTAGATATTGCCCACGCCCACCACCACCGCGTTGTCCATGATGAACGGCTTCACCGCCATCGAACGGCCACGGGACAGTTGGAACAACCGCTCGCCATCAAACAGATCCGTCAGCGGCTCCGGCCCCAGGCGGATCAATAACTCATGGTTGTGTGGGTCCTGGCTCCAGAGCATCGCGCCGAAGCGTCGAGGGTCGGTGTAACGCAGCGCCAGCCCCGACTCCAACTCGATGTCCACATGCTCATGCTTGGCCGCCGGCATGCCGACTTCCACCAGGCGCAGGTTGCCTGACATACCCAAGTGGCTGATCAAAGTGCCCACTTCGGCATTGATCAGCAGGTACTTGGCCCGCCGCTCCACCAGCACGATGCGCTGCCCGGACAGGCGCACATCGAGGTCTTCCGGGATCGGCCAGCGCAGGCGCCGTTCACGCACGACTACGCGGCTGACCCGCTGGCCTTCCAGGTGTGGCGCGATGCCGCGTCGGGTGGTTTCGACTTCGGGTAACTCGGGCATGTGTACCTCTTGAAGAAAGGGTCAGTGGGCGCCCAGCTCGCGGATCGACAACTTCATGCTTTCGAAGTCGTAGTCCGACAGGCCCACGTAGTCCAGCACCAGATGGCCGATGGCATTCCACTCATGGTCCACCGCCTGGTTGCCCAGCACGCGATAGGACGAGCAGATGTGCTCGGCCATCTTCAGGATCGCCAGCAGGTTTTTCAGCTGTGAATTGCGCGACGACTCATCGCTGAACACCGCCAAGGCGTTGTGGTGGTTGGCGATGGCGTCGGTCACATGTTCCGGCAGGCGCCAGGACTTGGCGGTGTAGTAACCGACCACGGCGTGGTTGGTGTTGAACGCGTTGTTCTCGGTGTCGACCACGCGGCAGTCGGGGCCGGCATTGGCATAAGCCTGCTCCAGCACCGACATGTAGTTGGGGAAGCGCTTGAGCATCAGCGGCACGCCGCAATCGTGGAACAGGCCCAAGGCATAGGCTTCGTCCACCGCCTGGGCGCCGGTACGCTTGGCCAGGGTGAGGCAGGTCATGGCCACATCCTGGGCGGTGTCCCAGAAGCGGTTGAGGGTGACGATGGTGTCGTCGCTCATTTCGCCCTTGATCGACAGCGCGTTGATCAGGTTGATGATCGAACGGCTGCCCAGCAGGTTCACCGCGCGCTGGATCGAGGCGATCTTGTTGCTCAGGCCGAAATACGACGAGTTGACGATCTTCAGCAATGCGCCGGAAAGACCCGGGTCTTGGGCGATCAACCGTGCGATCACTTCCAGGTCCGGATCGGGCATGTACTGCTCCATCTGCAAATCCACCATGATTTGCGGTTGAGGCGGCACGCTGATGCCTTGCAGGGCCTGCTGGATCTGTTCGGAGGAAAGCTCTTGGGACATAAGTACACACTCTGGGCTAGGCGGGGATTCTAACCCTTATCCGCCGCGTGCTGACACCTTCCCGCACATCCGGCTACCCGGCCATTTCCTACACAACAAGGTATACTCCCGCTCTTTTTTCCGGAGCGACGTCATGTCCCTGCCAAGCCTGCGTCTCAAAGCCAACGCCGATCGTCGTTTGCGCAACGGCCACCTGTGGGTCTACAGCAACGAAATCGACGTGGCCGCCACCCCACTCCACGGCTTCCAGGCAGGCGACCAGGCTATCCTGGAAGCGGCCGGCGGCAAGACCCTGGGCATCGTGGCCATGAGCCCGAACAACCTGATTTGCGCCCGCCTGCTGTCGCGCGACATCAAGCTGCCGTTGGACAAGTCGCTGCTGGTGCACCGCCTGAACGTCGCCCTGTCCCTGCGTGATCGCCTGTTCGACAAGCCGTTCTACCGCCTGGTCTACGGCGATTCCGACCTGTTGCCAGGCCTGGTGGTCGACCGTTTCGGCGACATCCTCGTGGTGCAGATCGCCTCGGCGACCATGGAAGCCCATAAAGAAGACGTGATCGCCGCGCTGACCCAAGTGCTCAAGCCGAGCGGCATTCTGTTCAAGAACGACTCCGCCGCGCGCGACGCCGAAGGCCTCAACCGCTACGTCGAAACCGTGTTCGGCCTGGTGCCGGAGTGGGTTGCGCTGGAAGAGAACGGCGTGAAATTCGAAGCCCCGGTGATCCAGGGCCAGAAGACCGGCTGGTTCTACGACCACCGCATGAACCGCGCACGCCTGGCCCCGTATGCCAAAGGCAAGCGCGTACTCGACCTGTACAGCTACATCGGCGGCTGGGGCGTGCAAGCTGCGGCCTTCGGCGCCAGTGAAGTGTTCTGCGTCGACGCCTCCGCCTTCGCCCTCGACGGCGTGGAGCGCAACGCCGCGCTGAACGGCTTTGCCGAGAAGATGACCTGCATCGAAGGCGACGTGTTCGAAGCCTTGAAAGAACTGAAAGCCAGCGAAGAACGCTTCGACGTGATCGTTGCCGACCCACCGGCCTTCATCAAGCGCAAAAAAGACATGAAGAACGGCGAAGGCGCCTACCGCCGCCTGAACGAGCAAGCCATGCGCCTGCTCAGCAAGGACGGCATCCTGGTCAGCGCATCGTGCTCCATGCACTTGCCGGAGGACAGCCTGCAAAACATCCTGCTGACCAGCGCCCGTCACCTCGACCGCAATATCCAGATGCTGGAGCGCGGTGGCCAGGGTCCCGATCATCCGGTTCACCCCGCGATCGACGAGACGCGTTACATCAAGAGCATTACGTGCCGGTTGCTGCCGAACAGCTGATGCCGTTGGCCTGTAGGCGCCTTAGGGCTCCTACAGGCTTTTATGAAAGTTCGTACCGCTCCAGTCTTTGACTTTCCCTTACATAAACTTGATCCTCGAGCGCCTCACGGAATCGAGGCCCGCCCATGTCGACGGCAATCACGCACGCTGAAAAACCCTTCATTGTTTTCTGGCTGATGACCATGACCCTGCTGGGCGTCTTCCCGCTTGACGTCGTGCTGCCTTCCTTTCCCGCCCTGGCGGAACACTTCTCCACCTCGACCACCCAGATCGCCCGCTCAGTCAGCCTGTTCGCCATCGGTTTTTCCTGCTCCATGCTGTTGATCGGCCCGCTGTCCGACAGGATCGGCCGCAAGAAGCTGCTATTGGCCAGCATGGCCGTTGCAATCATTGGCGCGGCCGGGTGCCTGGCGGCCAGCAACACACCGCAATTTCTGTTCTTCCGTGTTATCCAGGCCATGGGCTGCGGCGGTTTCATATTGTCCCAAGCACTGGTGCAAGACCTGTTCTTCGGCAGAGAACAGGAGCGGTTGCGGATCGCAATGGTCACGGCCGGAGGCATCTTCATATCGATTTCCCCGCTGCTGGGCGCGTGGCTGCAACTGCACTGGGGATGGCAAGCCAGCTTCTATGTGTTTATCGCGCTGTGTGCCGCAACCTTGATCATGGCGCATCGGCTGCTCCACGGCGGCTTGCCTCAAGCAGCACCGAGCCACCAGAGCCTGCTCAAGGCCTACGCCAAGGTCTTCGCCAACCGCCACTTCGCCAGCTATGCCACGATCTCGGCCATTACGTTCGCCTGCCATTTCTCATTCATCGTGGTGTCACCGCTGATTTTCATGGACCAGTTGCAGTTGTCGCCCCATGAGTACTCCCTGACCTTGCTCCTCTACGGCGCCGCTTACGTAATGGGCGGAATCTGTGCTGGTTTCCTGCACAAACGGCTACCGGCTGCGACCCAGATGGCCATCGGGCTGGTGCTGATCGCGATCTCGGGCGGGGTCATGTTGTTCCTGGCCTATCAGTTCGGCGTATCAATCGCGACCGTGCTGGTGCCCATGCTGCTCTGCACCGCAGGCACCACCATCACCCGACCTATTTCCAACTCCAAGGCCATGAGCTTGTTTCCAGACAATGCAGGTACGGCGGCATCAGCCGTTGCAGCGGTGCTGTTCATTGCCGGTGGCCTTATCAGTGCCTTCATCAGTACCTTTACCCACTACCTGAGCACGGCGCTGGGTCTGTGCTTTCTGATGCTGAGCATCGTCGCCCTGGTCTTGAACGCATGGGCACGGCGCCACCCGCACGTCCCGTAGCCGCTATCTTCACGGTTTCGGCCATTCCCTCCAGGCGCCAGCGGTGTAGAATCGGCCTTATTCATCGCCAGTCATCCCCCGGCGGGTTTATGAGCTCGAGGCCCAAGCAAGCGGCGATCCCGCGACGCGAGTGGCAACTTCCGGACACACGGCCATTTTTCGGGTGTTCCTGACGTCAATTAGAAGCTCACTCCCCTTTGATACCGATTAGCCGCCCGGAGTGCTCCATGCCAGATTACCGCTCGAAAACATCCACCCACGGCCGCAATATGGCCGGCGCGCGCGCACTGTGGCGTGCCACGGGGATGAAAGATGACGACTTCAAGAAGCCGATCATCGCGATTGCCAACTCGTTCACCCAGTTCGTACCGGGCCACGTCCACCTCAAGGACCTGGGCCAACTGGTCGCCCGCGAGATCGAACGCGCTGGCGGTGTCGCCAAGGAATTCAACACCATTGCCGTGGATGACGGCATCGCCATGGGCCATGACGGCATGCTGTATTCCCTACCGAGCCGCGAGATCATCGCCGACTCCGTGGAATACATGGTCAACGCCCACTGCGCCGACGCCATCGTCTGCATCTCCAACTGCGACAAGATCACGCCTGGCATGCTGATGGCGTCCCTGCGCCTGAACATCCCGGTGATCTTCGTGTCCGGCGGCCCGATGGAAGCCGGCAAGACCAAGCTCGCCTCCCACGGCCTGGACCTGGTCGACGCCATGGTCATCGCAGCCGATTCCAGCGCTTCTGACGAGAAGGTCGCGGAATACGAGCGCAGCGCCTGCCCAACCTGCGGTTCGTGCTCCGGCATGTTCACCGCCAACTCGATGAACTGCCTGGTGGAAGCCCTGGGCCTGGCCTTGCCGGGCAACGGTTCCACCCTCGCCACCCACAGCGACCGTGAACAACTGTTCCTGCAGGCCGGCCGTACCATCGTCGAGCTGTGCAAGCGCTACTACCACGACAACGATGAGTCGGTGTTGCCGCGCAACATCGCCAACTTCAAGGCGTTTGAAAACGCCATGACCCTGGACATCGCCATGGGCGGCTCCACCAATACCATCCTGCACTTGCTGGCCGCCGCCCAGGAAGCCGAGATCGATTTCGACCTGCGCGACATCGACCGTCTGTCCCGCCACGTGCCGCAGCTGTGCAAAGTCGCGCCGAACATCCAGAAGTACCACATGGAAGACGTGCACCGCGCCGGCGGGATCTTCTCGATCCTGGGTTCGCTGGCCCGTGGCGGCCTGTTGCACACCGACCTGCCGACCGTGCACAGCAAGTCCATTGCCGAAGGCATCGCCAAGTGGGACATCACCCAGACGGACGACGAAGCCGTGCACACCTTCTTCAAGGCTGGCCCGGCGGGTATCCCGACGCAAACCGCGTTCAGCCAGTCGACCCGTTGGGACACCCTGGACGACGACCGTGAAAACGGCTGCATCCGCAGTGTCGAGCACGCCTACTCCCAAGAAGGCGGCCTGGCCGTGCTGTACGGCAACATCGCCCTCGACGGCTGCGTGGTGAAAACCGCCGGTGTGGATGAGTCCATCCACGTCTTCGAAGGTCGCGCCAAGATCTACGAAAGCCAGGACAGCTCGGTTCGCGGCATCCTCGCCGACGAAGTGAAGGAAGGCGACATCGTGATCATCCGCTACGAAGGCCCGAAAGGCGGTCCAGGTATGCAGGAGATGTTGTACCCGACGTCCTACCTGAAATCCAAAGGCCTGGGCAAAGCCTGCGCCCTGCTGACCGACGGCCGTTTCTCCGGCGGTACGTCAGGCCTGTCCATCGGCCACGCTTCGCCAGAAGCCGCTGCCGGCGGCGCGATTGGCCTGGTGCAGGATGGCGACAAGGTGCTGATCGACATTCCGAACCGCTCGATCAACCTGTTGATCAGCGATGAAGAACTGGCGGCACGCCGGGTCGAGCAGGACAAGAAAGGCTGGAAGCCAGTGGAGAAGCGTCCGCGCAAAGTGACGACCGCGTTGAAGGCTTACGCCCTGCTGGCCACCAGTGCCGACAAGGGTGCTGTGCGCAACAAGGCGATGCTTGACGGTCTGTAAGCTGCGCCCATGAAAATGCCCCGCCAAGTGCGGGGCATTTTTTTGTCTGGCCGAATCTCCAATCCACTGAAGATCAAATGTGGGAGCTGGCTTGCCTGCTCCCACACTGATCGCACTTCGACTTAAGACGCTTACTGGATCTCGTCTGGCTTGACGATCACCCAGTTCTTGTCCGCCGTCACCGGCAACCCTTCCTTGGCCTGCGCCGCCGCGTGCTTGGCGATCATGCCGTTCAGTTGGGTCATGTATTTGTCCTTGCGGTTGATCCACAGGTGGATGCCGCCCTTGGCCACGTCCACATCGTGGAACAGCATGTAGCCATCGCTGGTCGGCGTGTCGCCACCCACCAGCACCGGTTTTTTCCACTCGTCGATGTAGGTGAGGATCGCCGCGTGTTTACCGGCCATCCAGGTCGCCGGGGTCCACAGGTACGGGGTGAGTTCCAGGCCGAGGTTGGCCTTCTCGTCATAGTTGCCAGCGCTGATCTGTTTGCGCGCGGTGGTCAGTTCGCCGGTCTTGCGGTCCTTGAGCAGGGTGGTCACGCCGATGACGTTCTCGGGTTTGACGTTGTAGCCGTACTTCGGATCGGCGGCGACCATGCGCACCAGTTCTTCCGAGGCGGCGGTCATCACATACACCTCGATGCCGTTTTCCATCAGCTTGTTGTACAGCTCGGCCTGGCCGGTGAAGACTTTCGGCGGTTGCACCTCGGACTTCTTCACCACATCGCCTTCAAAATAGCTGACGGGCACGGGCTTGCCGGAGGCCATCAACTCATCGACCTGCACTTTGAGTTCTTTGAGAGTGAACCCCGAAAACACCTGGGCGACCCACGGGTAGCACACCATGTCGTCCACTTCGCAGAGGCGATAATAGTAACTGAACAGACTTTCCTTATGGTCGGCGGTGTCTTTGAACGGCATAAGCTTGAGGGATGGATCAAGGCTGTCGCGGGTGATCAGGCCTTTGTTTTCCATGTAGGGCAGCAGGGATTCTTCGAGGTCGTAGCGGTAGCTAGTGTTATCCATGTCGAACACCGCGAAGTTACCCTTGTTGGCGTTGGCGGCGATCATTTCGTTCAGTTGCTTGGCGGCCGGGGCTGGCCAGTGTTTCAACTCGGTGGCGGCCATGGTTTGGCCGGCAAGGCCAAGGCACAGCGCGGCGGCAAACAATCTCGAAGCGAGCTTCATAAACGTTTCTCCCTGAGTGAAAGACATCGACGCTAACAAATCCCTGTGACAGTTATCGCCCGAGCGCGACCGCTTGCGTCGTGATCGCGCCAACGGCATGTGCCTGAGCGTCAAACACTTATTCCAAAAACGACAGTCGCCATTCCATATCGGTATTAAATCAATATATTTCAAGCTGTTAGGCTTTCCGGTTCGCAATCGCAGGCTCACGCGATTGGCTGCCTTCTCAACGGAGCTTCAATGAATCTGCCCCTGATTCTCAACTTACTGGTGTTCGTGGCCCTGTTGCTGGGCCTGGCACAAACCCGTCGTACTAACTGGAGCCTCGCCAAGAAGGTGCTATTTGCCCTCGTACTTGGCGTGGTGTTCGGCACCGTTCTGCACACGATCTACGGCGATGGCAATCCGGTACTCAAGGCCTCCATCGGCTGGTTCGACCTGGTCGGCAACGGCTATGTGCAACTGCTGCAAATGATCGTGATCCCGCTGGTATTTGCCTCGATCCTCAGCGCCGTGGCACGCCTGCACAATGCCTCGTCCCTGGGCAAGATCAGCTTCCTGACCATCGGCACGCTGCTGTTCACCACGGCGATTGCGGCGCTGATCGGTATCGGCCTGACCAACCTGTTCGGCCTCACCGCCGAGGGCCTGGTGGCCGGCACCCAGGAAATGGCGCGCCTGCAAGTGATCCAGAGTGATTACGCGGGCAAGGTCGCCGACCTGAATATCCCGCAGCTGCTGCTGTCGTTCGTGCCAGCCAACCCGTTTGCCGACCTGGCACGGGCCAAGCCGACCTCGATCATCAGCGTGGTGATTTTCGCTGCCTTCCTGGGGGTTGCCGCGCTGCAATTGCTCAAGGATGACGTGGAAAAAGGCCAGAAAGTCCTTAACGCCATCGACACCCTGCAAGCCTGGGTGATGCGCCTGGTGCGCCTGGTGATGAAGCTCACGCCCTACGGTGTACTGGCGCTGATGACCAAGGTGGTGGCCGGTTCCAACCTGCAAGACATCATCAAGCTCGGCAGTTTTGTGGTGGTGTCGTACCTGGCGCTGGGCCTGATGTTCGTGGTGCACGGCCTGCTGCTGTCCGTGGCCGGGATCAACCCGCTGCGTTTCTTCCGCAAAGTGTGGCCGGTGCTGACGTTTGCCTTCACCAGCCGCTCCAGCGCGGCGGCGATCCCGCTGAGCATTGAAGCGCAGACCCGTCGCCTGGGCATCCCGCAATCCATCGCCGGTTTCGCTGCCTCGTTTGGCGCGACGATTGGCCAGAACGGCTGCGCAGGGCTTTACCCGGCGATGTTGGCGGTGATGGTCGCGCCGACCGTAGGCATCAACCCGCTGGACCCGCTGTGGATCGCGACTTTGGTGGCGATTGTGACCTTGAGTTCGGCAGGCGTTGCCGGCGTGGGCGGCGGTGCAACCTTCGCCGCGCTGATCGTACTGCCGGCCATGGGCTTGCCAGTGTCACTGGTGGCGCTGCTGATTTCCGTAGAGCCGCTGATCGACATGGGTCGTACGGCGCTGAACGTGAATGGTTCGATGACGGCGGGGGCGATTACCAGCCAGGTCATGGGGCAGACGGATAAAGCGCTGTTGAATGCGGATGAGCATGCGGAGTTAGCGCAGGCCTGAAGCCAAACCAATAACTGTGGTGAGCGGGCTTACACCCGCGTTGGGTGGCGAAGCCGCCCCAAAACCGGATGTCGTAGTCTACCTGACACAACGCGGCGGTCTTATTTGGGGTGGCTTCGCCACCCAGCGCGGGGCAAGCC
>NZ_JACARN010000073.1:0-9367 GCF_013386605.1 Pseudomonas sp. IPO3749
TGTGCGGACTTCACCAACGATTCGGTTAACGCCTGAGTGCGAGCACCCGCCTGACCTTGATAAGCCAGCGTGTTCATCAGCGCAATCAGCGGGGATTGGCGCACATCGCTCATCAGCGTCAACTGGTCGATGACTTCGTCAAGGCTACCCGCTTCCTGCCAGCGCAGGCTGTTAAGCAGATCCAGCCAGGCACTGGCGTAGTCCTGGAAGTAACGTTCAGTGAGACGCTCACGGAGCTGGTCGGGGCTCAAGCGGGTGTCGATGTCGGTGGGTTTGTCGCTGAGGACCCAGTCGATCTCCTCGCGGCGAGCCTCGGCGATCTCGTCGATGGCTTGGCGCACCTGCCCCTCCCAGGCCTGCCGAGTGAATACGCCCGGCACGCTCGCACCGGTGGAGAACAAGACCGAGGCATCGGTATCACCCACAAGCTGGTGAAGGCCCAGGTCCGGGAAGTGATTGGCGGCGTCATCGAGCAACTGTTGATACAGGCTGGCTTCGGCATTGCGCTGGCCCAGCTGGCCGAGCAGCACCTGGCGGACCTGTGCGACCAGCCGAGGATCGGCCTCGATGCGCCAAGCGGGGTTCGCGGTCAGATGCTCGCCGTAGAATTGCCACAGGTTAGGTGTCAGGCTTTGCCAACGCCCCGGCGCAATGCCTGGGCGTGTGGGCTGGGTGTCGCCCAGGGTCTTGACCAGAAAACCGGCATCGGCTTTTTCCGGGCGCGCCATCATCAAATAGGCTTTAAGCTGGGCGTAGGCTTCACGTGCACGTTCAGCACGCGCGGGGCTGTCCGGGGCCAGCTTGACCAGTGCGCTGAGCTGTTGGCGCAGAGCCGCGGTCGCCGGATCGCGGATCAGGCGGTTGTTGGCCTCCACATAACGTGGCCACAACGTGTCGAGCAGAGCTTGATTTTGGTTCAAGCCAAAACGTTGGTACCACGGAGCACCGCCCTGGACACGATCATCCAGGCGCGCCAGCTCGCGGACCAATTCGTTCAGGGCCTGGAGTTGTTCGTCAGCTTGCGAAGACTGTTGCAAGGCGGAAAGTGAAGTGTGCACCTGAGCGATCTGCGCGCGATTGCTGACGAAAGACAGCAACAGTCCCGCCCCCCACAGTACGGCAAGCCCCAGGACCATCACATAGCCGACTCGATAGGGGCACCAACCCAAACGAAAGCCCGTGCCAGTCTTATCACCCACAACCCCTTGCCAGACCGCATCCTCGGACCAGAAGTGTGGGAGCGTGCTCTCGACACGTGACACCGGCAGGCTGAACCAAAGCCCACGCAGCGGCACGCTCCCGGCGAATTCGCCCAATATCGGCGTCAGTACCTGACGCCAACGAGCAATGCCCTTGGCCTGTAAATCGCGGGACAGTCGCAAGAGGAAGTCATGGGTCAAGGCATCCTGCAATTGCGCCAAACCCGCCTGACGCAAGGGGGCGAGCAGGCTATCCAGATTTTTTTCTAAGATCTGGGGAGTGAGGCGTCGTGGCAACAGGCAGCCTACGGGTTGGCTATCGCGTTGATCCTGAGACCATGCGCTGTCGCCAACTTGCCATAGGTGCAACGGCAACTGCCAACGTAAAGCACGGGCCAGACTTTGTAGACGACGGGCACCGGCGCTCATCGCGGCGGCATCGGTGCATTGGTCTTTGCTCAATGCCCAGACGACACCATTGAGTGCACGCCTGCGGCATAGGCCGCGCCATTGCTGAAGCAAAGAGTCTTGCGGCTCACCCTGGACGCTGCCAGCCCAGAGCAGCATGATGTTTTGCCCTTCCAGCCAACGCTGCTCAGCCAATCCAGGGGCAATCGCCTCGATCTGCTCAGGCTCACCGACCACCAACAAGAGTCGAATTTTGCGCCTCCAGAAAACCCCATAGCGTTCTCGAAGATAAGCAGCGTTGGGAACGGCACTTTGCGCAACCTGAGCAACCTGAGGTTTTGAACGGGCAATTTGGGGGAAGTCCTTTGCGTCTTGCTTACGATAGGCCGAACGCCCCAGTTCACGGCCCAATAGGTGGTAGCCCAACAAAAGCAGCACCACGATCAACGTGGTTGCAGCGATCACCACCAGCCAAAAAGTCTGGCGGTCGCTGCCAGGCTGAATGCTCAACCAATCCGGGTAGCGCCATACCACCACACCCAGCAGCGTGCCGGCCAACAACAGCGCGCCCGCCAGAACCCAGAAGCCTACAAAGCGTCGAAACTGCATTCGAGATCCCTATGTCGAAAGCGGCAACACAGGCGTCATCGCTGTGCTCCAGAGCTCTGCATCAGCGCAGCCGCTCCCGCTGAAAATGAACTGCGGCCCAGCGCCGCCCTGCATGGTTTGTGTTGCCGCAGCAATGGCCAGCCACGGTGCGGCTTTGTCTGAGTGCCCTAGCAGTGTGTCCAAATCGAGAATTCCTTGGTCACGCGTCACCGACATGGGTACCTCACCCAGTACGGTGTTTAGCGTTGCGTGACGTTGTGCCTCTATTCCTGCTCGCCAGACATGCCGCACCGATGTCGCATCCTCCGGTCCCCAGTTCAAGGCTTGAGTCACGGCATAGCTCAACGCTTCAGCCGATGGTTGCTGCTCGAGTTCCGGGCGGTGCAAAACAGCCACGGGAGACAGAGTCGTTTGCGTCAACCGGTTGCCAAGTAGCAACCCCACAACCACCTCCCCTGTTGCCTCGGGCTGCTTCGGTGCAAAGTGCACTGCAATCACCAGCAGCAGTGCCTGATCGTCGCTACGTTCATCGAGCCATTGGTCCACAGCGTGCAAACCACACCCCTCCACGGCGATGAACGTTTGACGGATACCTGACTTACTCAAGGCCTGTTGCCACACACGGTCCCATGCGCGATCCAACAAACCGGTCTCTACTTCCAGCAACACTGCCAGCTGCGTTTCATCAGGTAACTGCTTCAATGACGGAGCCAGTTCAATAAACAACTGCACCAGCGTACGCAGCAACGCGGGCTCGGGATCTTCACTCACATCGCCAGCCAAACGGCTGTGACGTAGCGTTACGCTATCCCGCCGGGCGGGTTGGGCCTTTAGGGCTTTGATACCCCCGAGCAACGCATCGACCTGTGCCGTGGGGCTTTCGTCCGGTTTGCGCAAGGCGGTATGCAGGCTTACGCTCAATACCTCCAGTGCGCGTCGCCCCTGAAGGACTCTCTGCATCAAATCGTGCTCACGGGCCTCATCCCAACCATCCGCAGCATGTTGTTTACCGAGGTAAACCAGCACTCTTGCGAAACTCAGTACACCCCATCCTAAAAACGAGGCGCCCAAGGCGAATCCCCAGAACATGAGCGACTGCCGGCCTGTCGGTTCAGTACTGAACAGCCACGCCCCCCCTCCCCCCAACAACAGGAACAGCATCAGCAGCCCTAACCACCGCCACATACGAGGGCGGGCCGGCCGCATCGCCAGGGCCGGTACCTGGTCCATCCTGACCGGCATGGCTAGCTGGCACCTGCAACGGGCAGCGATGAAATCAACGTACAGCCACATGCACAGGCGTGCCCTTCGAAGGCTATCGGGATGCCGTTGTCACGGAAGACCGGGTGGCCCTCGGAAATTTCAGTTCGACCATGGCCTGGGATTGGGCAGTCCACTGGGTCGCCCTCGCGGGCGACGCCGATGCCGCCGAACTTCATGGTTGTGGAACCGGAGAGGACCTCGCCCTCGCCGGTTGTTTTGTCGCCTATGCGGATGATGCCTTTCATGCAATACACCTCTTTTAAAAGACCAGCAAAAAGCAACTTAGCACTAAAACTTTAGACTCAATGAACCCACCAACTTAAAAATAGACCTCCGCTTAACACAACTTTCTCACGACCTTATATACCCCACACTCAAATACAGAATCACTTGGTTACGAACACCCCAAAGCATCGTCAACATCACACTCCAAGTGGGGAATCACCTTCTCAAGATCGTCTACATATATTTTTTTCACATGACACTTGTACAGCCGAGCCTTTATATGCATCAGAAACAACTATCCCAGCACTTCTCGCACCCTTTTCAACACCTTCACCATCGTAGTTGCTATAAAGGCCATACACATAAGAACCGATGTGAAATTTAATTACTTTGTAGTCAACCTGATAGCGAACAAAGTGGTTCGACTTGAAAGCATCAAAAGCAAAACCCGCATCAGGGAAAACAAGTTCTATATTTTTTTCTCGACCAAAGCGGTACTGAACTCCAGCCAAGGCACCATCAATATAGCTTGGACAGACTGTCAAGTCTTTTCCTCCGGCAACTTGGCACTGAAACAACGCGACCTCGTCATCACAAATTTTTCCCGGCTCTGCCCATATTGGATCGATCCAGAACACTGCAAAAAAGAAAACTATGCTTTTTACGAACAACCAGACACACTTAAGCGCTCTAGGTAATTCAATAGAACCATTTATCTGCACCATCTCAATTGTCCGCAACCCGGCTGGAAATTGGAAATACCAAACCGTCAATATCCGCATGAGCCCCGCATATTCCCAACCCAAGTGCGGTCGGGTCAACACCATCAGAAGACACTCTCAATAGATCGTATTTTTTTTCTATAAGCACCACGCCAAATTTCGAATCATACTCTAATACACCACCTTTAACAGCCATCTGAAAAGCAAAAAAACAAACATGCTGGTCGGCTTGAGCACTATAAAGCTCAACAAAATAACCAGAAGATTTTCTACTGATCTTCAAGGTATCTTTGAAGCTATTCGAGCAACTCTCTTCCGTCCCGGGAAATGTGCAAAAACTGCTATCCTTAGAATATTCACCAACCCAAGTAATATCGAGACCAGATTTTCGATCCCCCTGCCCCGCGCTCACCGAAGTAAAGACGACAACGAGAGCGCAGATAAATAAAAAAGACCATCCACTTTTCATTTCTACTTCCCTCCTCTTAAATAACGAGCCCTTTGTCGTCCCTTTTCGTACTGGGCCAACTCTGGAGTCTCCTCAATATAACGCGCCAACGACTCCCAATCATTCCCTGAAATATAAGGCAACTGCCTAGACCATATACTTCCTTGGTGATATGTAAAATCCACTGCAACATCTCTAATCCTTTCATTCAACTCATTCCATTTCGGCGAATTTGGGCTTGCCACTGATTCATATCTGCGTATGGCCGCAGCCTCGTATGCAGGATACAAAACGTCCTCAAATAGAGCTATTTGCTGCTGGTGAGTGATCGGCCCCAAGGCATCTCGGTTTTGCTTTACAAAAGCTTGGGCACTTGACCCAGAAAGTTTTGCGCCCAATGAAAAATTTTCTGCGGCCTTACTATCAACGCCGGCCTCAGTTAGCTGTGCATAAACTTGAGACCGAGTTCGATGTCGCATATCATAACCACGCCCAAGCGTGACTCCTGACTTACCGGCAGGCCAATGTAACTTCCGGCTAAAATACAAACTATCAACCAAATCATTACCTTCAGCATCAAATGTAACTTGCCCAAGTCGCACGGCCAGCCGCCCCTGTTCCACTGCTACATAAAAAGCCCCTGCCAAACCGATAGCATGTAGGTGATACACCTTCCCATCCGCCGGCAAACCAACCTTGTCCGCAACTTCTTCCCACCAATTTAACTGCTTAATTCGCTCCTTCTCCGCCAGCCAATTGATATGCGGAGTGGAACCACCATGACCAAACATCTCATCCAACCCATCCCACTTCTGCGTTTTGTAATACCACTCGCTTTCGCAGCAAATAATTAACTGCGAGATCGACTGGGCGTGGGCAGGCACTCGAATTGCGGTTTGGATTTCCTCAGCCGTAATTTTGTTATCGCGATCACGATCGATGATTTCATACAAACGCTTCTTGATTGGGCCTGCATCCCCCGCATCGGCTAGTGGGCCATAGCGTTGGAGTTGTTGATCTGTGAAACGATTAAGTGATCTTAGGAACGACGCCATAAACGCAGGAGCCGCGGTATAGTCCGTGATGACATCGTAGCCTTCCCATGCCCATGGACTGACCCATGGGGTAACACCCACTTCCTCACGCACCCAGCCATCCAATAGCGTGTTATTGGAATCGTTGAGAAGCTGTTGAAGGCGATACCAGTTGCAAGCCTTGCGTCCTTCCGCGGCAGGCACCGTAATTTTTTCTGCGGCAGGCAAACTATCAAGCAAACTTTTTGGGACCAGTAGATTGGCACCGCTTACTGCGTCAGCCGCACTGAAGCTGGGCAGTCGTTTGGCGTTGAAATGGTCTTGATGGGCCACGACGGCAGTGCCCTTTACGAGCTTCAGCCAAGTCTTGCTTGTGGTGGGCAGGTTCAGTTCCCACTCGCGGCACTTTTTTATGAATTTCTCCACATCATCGTCGCTGAATACCTCTAGATGCAGCTTCTTTTCCGAACGGTCGGCGGCGTAATCCTGGTAATCCCCAATATGACCTATCAACTCTCCAGCCTTGATAGGAATAGGCTCATCAATCACAGATATATCCTCAAGCTTCAGCGGTTTGCGCACACGTTGCAGCGATTTATAATGGATATATTGGTTGACGCGCTCCAGCTTGCGAAAGTCGCCCTCTCCGCTGACCATCACTTGCGATCCAATTGGAAGTTTCACACCAATTGTTTTACTGCGCGCACTTGCTTCGGCATAGACGTCAAGATCTTTCTCAGCACGATATTCACCATTCCCAGTAGCCTTCAAGTGATCAGCACGAACGTAACCAAGTAGTGAGCCTTGTGCATTTGGATCTTGCAAATAATGCGGTCCTGGAGTGCTCTCAAGCTTGCGGTACTCACCGTCACCACTGATCGTAATTTCTGCCCCGCGCGGCAGCCATTCAAACACTTTGCCTTGACGGGGTAGATTTCGCACGTTCAGTCCGCGCTGTTCAGAGGATCCGGGATGTTTATCCCCTGCGGTGTCTGGAACTAAGTAAACCTCACTTTCTGGCCAGAAAGCTGGTCGGGCAATGGCTGAAGCGTTTTGGTAGTGCGTCCAATTTTGCAAGTGCATATACAGACTGTAGAAGAACAAGCGGGGAGGAGTCTCCGATTGATCTTCAATTTTCGGTGCCTGCAGAACATGACGCACCAACACGAAGTTACGCGAGAAAGTTTTCTTTACCGCCAGTTTGTTAACTTGATAGGTCGTCATCGGTGCGTGGCTGTCGACTCGATAAGCCACCACCTCACCATCGGCAATACAGTGCACGCTGGCTTTATCTAAATCGCCCGAAGTGCCGCTGTCAAAGTGTACACCGCCGTGCCAAAGACCGCCTACACCCAGTGGATAGGTACCCGCCGCAGCGTTTGCCAACTGCGTTAGTTTTTGTAGTGGGTTGTTCTTATCCTTAAACGGGTGACTCCAATTTTTTATTGCCTCGGGTCGCAACTGCGCAGTTACCGGCGCCATATTTCGGAAGGGTTTTCCGTCTGGGGTTAGATAGAGTGGTTCCGGTGAGCTCTCCGATTGCGAGTCACGTGAACTGAATATATTGGCAAGCCGTTTGAAAACACCATCAGCCATGGTGCATTCCCTCCTGGTTACGAAAAGATGTCATCCCGAGAAAACCGTTGAACTCAAAGAGTCAGCGTCATACTCAGTCACCGAGGGAAGTTGGGGCATCTGCGCTACTTGTTCGGCAGCCCCCACCACATACTCGTAGCTCGCCGATTTGACGATGTAATCCCCTTCTGTCCCTGACTCGATGCTGAACGGGTCCAAAGTGATGTAGCTGCCGCCGGCATTGAGGACGATTTTCTTCTTGGCCGTAATGCGGATCTCGTCCTCTGTGCTGCTGATCTCCAGCCCATGGCGCGCCATCAGCTCCAGCTTGTCGTTCTGGGCCTGGATGCTTACCGCGCCCTGGTTGGCGATCAACTTGATACCCAGCTTGCGCACAAACACACTCAACCCCTGCCCCACGCCGATAAACAGGCGCTTGACCACGCTGATATCGGCTTGCCCACCGGCGTTCAGCATCAGGTTGTGCTCAGCGGCCAATTGCAGATGCTGACCGCTGGTGAGCGCGATGCCCTGCGGGGCACTGAGCAGGAGTACCGCCGATTGGAGCTGCTCCAGGTCTTTCTGCAACAGATTCAGTTGCGCCTGCACATCCGCCGGATCAGCCTGGCTGGCCTCGGCATCTACCGAGAGCGCCTGCAGTTGCTCGCCGGCCTGCTGCAACCGGCCCACGGCGGCGGTCATCTCCAGCATCGGCCCCTGCGCGCGGCGCTGCGCGTCGGCACTGATAAACAACCCCTTGCCGCCGCGAATCGCCCCCCAACCATCCGTGCGCAGTTCAAACCCTTCTCCACGCATTTTGCGCCCGGCATCCACCAGGTGACCCAGGTTAAGCTGGCTCTTGCCACTGTGTTCAGTACTGAGCTTGATATGCTCCTGCCCCCGCGTGTCATCCATGCGCAGTTTGTTGTTGGCCGGAGTGCGCAGCACGTTGCGCTTGTCGTTGCGCAGGGTAACGTGATCGACATGTTCACTGTTGTGCAGAGCATGGGCGATATACGGCCGGTCCGGGTCGCCCTGCTCGAAGGCCACCGCCACTTCGGTGCCGGCCAGCAGCGGTAAATGCAGGCCATAGGTGTCGCCGGCGTAGGGCCGGGCCAGGCGCAGCCAGACGCTTTCTTCACCGGCCTTCCAGCTGTCGCGATCGAACAGGAAGTTCACCCGGTAGCGCCCTTCCAGGTCGATATGCGCGTAGGGGTCATTGGCCTGCGGGCTGGTGACGCGGGCGGGGACGGTGCCGGCGATTTGTGGTTTGTCCTTCAGTTCAGGGCGAAAGCACACCGTTTCTGAATAGGGCATGGCCTGGAAGGTGGCCTCGAAGCTTTTATCGCGCGCGGCGGTGGTGGTCAGGCCAGTGATCACCACACCCGGGGCAAAAGCCTGGGGAGCACCGCCGCTAACCTTCAATACCTGACCGGGCATCAGGGTGGCGCTGCTACTGATGCCGCTGAACTGGGTCTGCCCATTCAGGTAACGCTCGTGGCGCAGCCGCGCGTAGAAGTAGCCGCTTTCGCTTTGCAGGTCTTCGTCCTGGGACAGCGCATCGCCGAGTACGCGGTAGGGTTCGGCATAGTGGTAGGCCTCGCCGTAGGTGGTGGTCGCGCCACGGCTCTGGTCGATCTCGCCGTTCAGGTGGGCGCGGGCATCGCGGTGCTGGTAGGCACGAAAATGCACGTGCTGTTCGACGACCTTGTGGCTCGACTGCAGGCTCCAGACGCCATCCTGGCCGCTGCTGCCCAGCCCGGATTGCGGGCGAAACGGCAGCTCGATATCGAACTGATAGAGGCGTTGATCGTCGCAAAACTCGACCACATCGATGCCCAGGCGTTCATCACTGCTGAAGCGATACCAGATGCCGATCTCGGC
>NZ_JACARN010000074.1:0-34545 GCF_013386605.1 Pseudomonas sp. IPO3749
GGCCAGGGGCGTGAGAAGACGCAAGGGAAGAGGGTGCATGGCGGGCTCCGGGGGGTAACCATTGGGCAAAAAATTATGGACATAATTTTTTACGCATATTATGGTCGAAATATAAATTAATCCAGCCCCCCGGATACCCCCCATGAAAAACGTCCCGGTCCCCTCGCGAAGCCTGTTGTTTTTACTGGTGGCCCTGACGGCACTGGGTGAGGTTTCAACTCAGTTGATCATTCCCGGCCTCGGCGCCATCGAGCAGGCACTCGCGGCGCCAGCCGGTTCGGCACTGATGGCGCTGTCGGCCTTTGTGGCTGCTTTCGGCCTTGGGCAGTTGCTGTTCGGCCCGCTGTCGGACCGCATTGGCCGGCGCCGGGTGTTGATCGGCGGCTTGGTGCTGTACGTGCTGGCGACCTTGTCGATGCTGCTGGTCCACGACATCCACCAGTTCATCGCCGCCCGCGTGCTGCAAGGCCTGGGCGCCTGCGCCGCGTTGGTACTCGCACGCACGGTGGTGCGGGATGTGTGGAAGGCCGAGGCGGGGCCTGCACTGGCCCTGACCATGATCGGCATGCTCTACGCCATTGTGGTGGCACCGATGGTCGGTGGCCTGTTGATCAAACTGTTCGGCTGGCACGCACCGATCGTCCTGGCGCTGGTGATTGGCAGCGTGGTGTTACTGCTGGCCTTGCTGTTCTTTCGCGAGAGCAACCACTTCCTCGATCCCAAGGCCGGTCATTGGCGCACCCTCGGCGGGCAGTACCTGGATCTGCTCAAGGGCCGCCAATACCGTGCGTTCGCCGTGGCCTTAGCGTGCACCTACGGCGCGATGTTCGCGGTGATCGCCGGTTCTTCGGCGGTGTTCATCAATCTGCTGGGCTTCAGCACACTTGAGTACGGCATCAATTTCGGGCTGATCGTGTCGATGCTGATCGTCGGTTCCACCTACACCCGACGCAACATCATGCGCCTGGGCCCGCAGCGGATTGTGGCGATGGGCGTGACGATGGTGGCCATCGGCGGTGTGTCCGCGCTGGTCATTTATGCACTGTTTGGCCTGTCGGTACTCGGCCTGGATATTCCGATCGCGCTGGTCACCCTTGGCGGCGGCCTGGTGTTGCCGGGCTCGGTCACCGGGGGCGTCATGCCCAACGCACACCGCGCCGGTCTGGCGGCAGGCCTGATGGGGTTTGCACAGATGTTCGGCGCCACCTGCAGCGGTGTGTTACTGAGCCAACTGCGCGATGGCAGTGCCGCGCCGATGATCATTATCCAGGCGTGTTTTGCGCTGACGGCCTTTGTCGCGTTTCATCTGCTGCGTCAGCGCCAAGTCAAGGGATTGTCCTATACGTAGGACGATCCAGGCCGCTTTTGCCGGCTAGTGCTCAACCTCCAGCCGACTTATGGTGTAGGCACTTTGGAGGTACACCATGAAAAAGCTTATCGGCATCTACACCAGCCCTCGCGGCCATTGGGTCGGCGACGGTTTCCCGGTGCGCACGCTGTTTTCCTACGACACCATGGGCAAACACATCAGCCCATTCCTGCTGCTGGACCACGCCGGCCCAGCGGATTTCACCCCGACCGAACAACGTCGCGGCGTAGGCCAACACCCGCATCGCGGCTTTGAGACGGTGACCATCGTCTACGATGGCGAAGTTGAACACCGCGATTCTACTGGCGCCGGCGGCACCATCGGCCCCGGCGACGTGCAATGGATGACGGCCGCCAAAGGCATTCTCCACGAAGAGTTCCACTCCGAAGCCTT
Source organism: Pseudomonas sp. IPO3749 (assembly GCF_013386605.1). Taxonomy (NCBI): domain Bacteria; kingdom Pseudomonadati; phylum Pseudomonadota; class Gammaproteobacteria; order Pseudomonadales; family Pseudomonadaceae; genus Pseudomonas; species Pseudomonas sp. IPO3749. The sequence goes on from NZ_JACARN010000074.1 coordinate 1,763, forward strand.
CGCCCGCAGCGGCGGCGCGCTGGAGATGGTGCAATTGTGGGTCAACCTGCCGGCCAAGGACAAAATGGCCGACGCCGGTTACCAGACGATTGTCGATGGCGACATTCCGGTACTGCCACTGGCCGACGGCGCCGGGCAACTGCGCCTGATTGCCGGTGAGTTTGCTGGCACCCAAGGCCCGGCGCATACGTTTACGCCCATCGACGTGTGGGACTTGCGCCTCAACGCCGGCAAACCCGTCACGTTGGACCTGCACGAAGGACGTAACACCGCCCTGGTGATCCTGCGCGGCACGGTCTTGGTCAATGGCGAGGAGGTAGCGCGCCAAGGGCAATTGGCGCTGTTTGAGCGTGATGGTCGCCAACTGACGCTGGAGGCCAATGACGACGCCAAGGTGTTGCTGCTCAGTGGCGAACCCATCGACGAGCCTATCGTCGGGCATGGCCCGTTCGTGATGAATACCGAGCAGGAGATTCATCAGGCGTTTGCGGACTTTCAATCCGGTCGTTTCGGGCAGATGTAAGCACGCCCGCTATACCCTGCAGCGGCATTTCATGCGATCTTCACGGCATTCGCCCTGGAGTCGCCTGGATGCCCTCATTTATCGCTGATCACCCGATGCTGTGCGCCCTGGCGCTGATCTTTATCGACATCGCCGTGTGGCGCCTTATTTCCGTCAACCTCGCCAACTGGAAGCTCGCGGCGCGGTTGGCGATCTTTGCCGTGTACAGCGCCGTGCTGTTCAACGACGGCATGAACCCCATGCAAGTGGCGCCCTATGCGGACAACACTGCCTTGCACCTGGCGGCCACCGCCTTGCAGATCGGCTGGTGGCTGTTCGCGGCGCGCACGCTGACGGTATTGCTTGGCGCGGTGATGATGCAGCGGGTCGGTCACACCGGGCGCCTGTTGCAGGACCTGGTCGGCGCCGTGATTTTCCTGATCGCGATCATCGCCGCCATGGCCTATGTGCTCGACCTGCCGGTCAAGGGCGTGCTCGCTACGTCCGGCGCGGTGGCGATCATTGTCGGCCTGGCGCTGCAAAGCACGTTGAGCGATGTGTTTTCCGGGATCGTGCTCAACACCACCAAGCCGTATCAGATCGATGACTGGATCTCCATCGACGGCACCGAAGGCCGGGTGACCGACATCGACTGGCGCGCCACGCGCCTGCAAACCTCCCAGGGCAGCCTGGCAGTGATCCCCAATTCCCTGGCGGCCAAGGCCAAGATCATCAACTTCTCGCGCCCGGCGGACATGTTCGGCCTGTCGGTCAGCCTGCAAGTCAGCCCGCATGCGCGCCCGCAAACGGTGATCGAGGCGCTGGAGCGGGCGATGCAAGGCTGTCGGCCGCTACTGGGCAAGCCGGCGCCGAGTGTGGCGTTCAAAACGTCCGCCAGTGGCGGCGTCGAATATGAAATCAGCGGTTTTGTACCGGCCATGGCCCTCAAGCGCGAGGTGCGCAACCAGCTTTACGACCTGGCCTTCCGTCACCTGCAAGCGGCGGGTGTCGGCTTGCTCTCGGCCACGGAAAGCAGCGCGCCTGCGGCCATGTCCGCGGCACGCGCATTGCTGGAGCGTTCGTCGATTTTCTCCACCTTGCGCCAGGAGGAGAAAGACACCTTCAGCCAGAATATGACCCTGCACACCTACCGCGCCGGCGACATGATCCTGCCGGCCGGGGAGGTCAGCGATCATTTGTTTATCGTCGAGTCCGGCGTGATCTCGGTGATGCTGACCAAGGGCGGGCACAAGTTCGAAGCCGGGCGCATGGGGCCAGGGGAGGTGATCGGTGAGGCGGGAATCCTGTCGGACCAGGCCGCACTGGCGGATTTTTCGGCCAAGACCTTCTGCACCCTGTACCGCATCGAGAAGGAATACTTGAAGCCGTGCCTGGATGCGCGCCACGACATCAGCGAAGCCATGAAGACCCTGCTGGATTTCCGCCTGCACGCCGCGCAGGCCTTGACCCAGGAGGCGCCCGTGGTACCCGTGAAGAAGGGCTTCCTGCAGTGGCTGCGCCAACGCGGGCTCTGAGGGTAAAAACCGACTAACCTGCGTTTTTCGCACGTTACCCCACGCAATAAATCGTTTGTCCAACGGCTGGCCGATGACAAGACTGCATGTCACTCGGATAACAACAACGTTGGGCGAACCACATGCAACTCGAGCGCAATTTTTTCAACGGTCACTTTGTCGAACCTGCCAGTGACGCACTGATCGCCGTCTACAACCCGGCCACCGAAACCCTGGTCGGCCACGTCAGCGCTGCCACCGCCGAGGAGGCGATTGCCGCCGTCGACGCCGCCGCCATCGCTCAGAAAACCTGGGGCAAACTCACCAGTATCGAACGCGCCGAACACCTGCGTGCCTTTGCCGATGCCCTGGACAGCTGCGCTGAAGCCATCGGCACGGCGCTGGCCAGCGAGTCGGGCAAGAGCGTCAGTGACGCCAGCAACGAAGCGCGCTACGCCGCGCAGATCACCCGCTACCATGCCGAATGGGCACGCCGGATCGAAGGCGAGATCATCCCCAGCGATACCCCGGACGAAAACCTGTTCCTGCAACGCGAGCCGATTGGCGTCGTGGCTTGCCTGATCCCGTTCAACTACCCGGTCTACACCCTGTTACGCAAGATCGCCCCGGCGCTGATCGCAGGCAATACCGTGGTGGTGCGGCCGAGCAACAACACGCCGCTGTCGGCGTTTGAAATCGCCAAGGCCGTGGTCAAGGCCGGAATTCCAGCCGGCGTCATCAATATCCTGACCATGGACCATGCCACTGCCGCCAGTGTCTGCACCCACAAGGCGGTCGGTTTGATTACCCTCACCGGCAGCGTGAATGCTGGGCGCATTGTGCTGGATTACTGCAAGGCCAACATCGCCAAGCCCTCGCTGGAGTTGGGCGGCAAGACCCCGGCGATCATCGAGGCCGATGCGGACCTGGAAAAAGCCGCCAGCGCCATTGTTGCCTCCAAGACCACCCACTGCGGCCAGCTGTGCACGGCGGTGGAGCGCGTGTATGTGCACGAAAGCATCTATGACGCGTTTTTGGCCCTGCTCAAAAGCAAGATCAGCGCCGTGAAGTTCGGCGACCGCGCAACCGACGCCAGCCTGATGGGCCCGTTGGTCAACGCCAGCTCGCGACAGAATATCCACGCCATGGTCGAGCGCGCTGTCGCCGCCGGTGCTGTACTGGAAGTGGGCGGCGTGCTGCCTGAAGGTCCAGGGCATTTCTACCCGCCGACCCTGCTCAGCGGCTGCCGCCAGGACATGGAGATCATCCAGGAGGAAATCTTCGGCCCGGTACTGCCGGTGCTCAAGTACCGCGACATCGATGAAGCACTGGCCATGGCCAACGACCACCAGTTCGGCCTGTCGTCGGTGCTTTACACCGAGAACTACCGCACGGCGATGAAAGTGGCGAATGCCATCGAAGCCGGCGAGTTGTACGTCAATCGCACACCGGCGGACCCGTACCAGGGCTTCCACGCCGGCTGGAAACGCTCAGGGCTGGGCGGCGATGACGGTAAGCACGGGATGCTTGAATTTACCCAGACCCGCTTGGTGGTCATGAAGTACTGATCCACGCACACCCGCGACACCCTTAATAAAAACAATTATCGGGGCACCCGTGCATCGGGTGCCTGAGGTCCGAATGATGTCCAAGCCTGCACCCGTTGCCCAGGTTCCTGTTGCCGTGCCCGCGGCAAATGACACCGCCAGTCGCTATTTCCAATTGATGTTGCTGGTGCTGGCCGCAGGGGCGATCTACCCGATCCTCTACCTGCGCCAGGTCTACCAGACCACCATGCTCGAGGTGTTCCACATCAACCACAGTGAGCTGGGCTATCTGTATTCCATGCTCGGCACGATCTTCCTGCTCAGTTACTTGCCCAGTGGCTGGTTGGCCGACCGCTTGCCGCCACGCTTCCTGATCTTCTTCTCGCTGGTTGCCACCGGTGGGTTGGGCCTGTGGTATTCGACGGTGCCGTCGATGAGCGGCCTGATGATCATTTTCGGTTGCTGGGGCCTGACCACCGGCTTGACGTTCTGGGCCTCGGTGCTCAAGCGCGTGAAGATGATCGCGCACCACACCGAGCAGGGCCGTTTTTTCGGCATCCTCGATGGCGGTCGCGGGTTGGTCGAGGCGCTGTTGGCCACCGTGGCCCTGGGCCTGTTCGCCTATGCCACCGAGAGCCGCAGCGAGACGGCGGCCGAGGGCTTCAAGCACGTGGTCTACCTGTATTCCTTTGTGTGTATCGCCATCGGCTGCGTGCTGGTGCTGCTCAAGGATCCCAAATCCATGGCCGAGACAGCGGCGGTGGAGAAGGGCAAGTTCAACCTCATCGCTGACTTGACCACGTTGGTGAAAATCCCCGAGCTGTGGCTGGTGACCGCCATCGTGTTTTGCGGTTACCACATGTTTTGGGCCACCTACAGTTTCTCCGACTACCTGCAAGGCAGCGGCATGACCGCCGTGATGGCCGGCACCATCACCACCATCAAGCTGTGGATGCGTCCCATCGGTGGCATCGGCGGCGGCTGGCTGGGGGATAAATTCTCGAATATTTCGGTGCTGATCGTCGCACTGGCGCTGGTGACCCTGGCGATGGTCGGGCTGATCGTGTTCCCGGCGTTCAACAGCCTGGGCCTGCTGATCGGCACGGTGATCTTCATCGGGTTGATGACCTACGCGATCCGTGGCCTGTACTGGGCGATCCTCGACAGCTGCGACATTCCGCTGCGCATCACCGGCCTGGCCATCGGCATTGTCTCGGTGGTGGGTTACCTGCCGGACACCTTTATCCCTCTGATCAACGGCTACCTGACCGACACCTACCCAGGCAAGGCCGGTTACAACCTGTATTTCGGCTACATCGCCTTCATCGGCGTGCTCGGCACCCTTGCGGCCTTGACCCTGCGCGCCCGAATCAACCGTAAAAAATTCAACCAGACAGGTGCCTGAGATGAAAATCGTCGCCCTTGAAACCCATATTGTTGCTGTCCCGCCGCCGCACATCGGCGGCATGTACTGGCTGTTCGTCAAGCTCAAGACCGACTGCGGCATCGAAGGCGTCGGCGAGATCTACGCCGCCACCTTCGGCCCCAAGGCCATGCTGCCGATCATCGAGGATGTGTTTGAGCGCTACCTGCTCAACCACGACCCGCATCACATCGAGCGTTTCTTCCGCCAGGCCTATTCCAGCGGTTTTACCCAGCGCCCGGACCTGACCATGATGGGCGTGGTCAGTGGCCTGGAAATGGCTTGCTGGGACATCATCGGCAAGGCCGCCAACAAGCCGGTTTACGAGCTGCTCGGCGGCAAGGTCAACGAGCGTCTGCGTTCCTACACCTACCTGTACCCGGTCAACAGTCAGGGCGAGTACGACTACGACGACCCGGACCTGGCCGCCGAGTGCGCCATCGAGAACATGAACAAAGGCTTCACCGCCGTGAAATTCGACCCGGCCGGCCCGTACACCGCGTATTCGGGCCACCAGATCTCCCTTGAGGTGCTGGAGCGCTGCGAGACCTTCTGCCGCAAGATCCGTGAAGCGGTGGGCGACAAGTGCGACCTGCTGTTCGGCACCCACGGGCAGATGGTGCCTTCGTCGGCGATCCGCCTGGCCAAGCGTCTGGAGAAATACGACCCGCTGTGGTTCGAAGAGCCGGTGCCGCCAGGCCAGGAAGACGCCATGGCCCAGGTCGCGGCCAAGACCAGTATCCCGATTGCGACCGGCGAGCGCCTGACCACCAAGTATGAGTTCTTCAAGCTGCTGCAGGCCGGTGGTGCTTCGATCTTGCAGATGAACGTGGCGCGCTGCGGTGGGCTGCTGGAGGCGAAGAAAATCGCGAGCATGGCCGAGGCTTACTACGCGCAAATCGCCCCGCATTTGTACAACGGGCCGATTGGCGCAGCGGCGAGCTTTCAGCTGGCCACGTGCACCCCGAACTTCCTGATCCAGGAAAGCATCATGACCTGGGGCGGTTTCCATGCCGAAGTACTGACCAAGCCGCTGCAATGGGAGGACGGCTACATCATCCCGTCCACCGAACCGGGCCTGGGCGTTGAACTGAACATGGACGTGGTGCGCAAGCACACGCCGTACACCGGGGAACGCCTGCACCTGCAAATGGCGCCGAACCCGGCTGACGTGAAAGACACTTCGCCCGCCAAGGGCTAAAAAAAACGACTGATGCGGTAACCGTGAATGACATATGACTACATCATCGCCGGCGCTGGCGCCGCAGGCTGCATCCTGGCCAACCGGTTGTCCGCCTCGGGCGAACACACCGTGTTGTTGCTGGAAGCCGGCGGCAAGGACAGTTCCTGGTGGTTCAAGATCCCGGTCGGGTTCGCCAAGATGTATTACAACCCGACCTTCAACTGGATGTACTACAGCCAGCCACAAAAGCAGTTGGCCGGGCGTGAAATCTACGCGCCACGCGGCAAAGTGCAGGGTGGCTCGGGCTCGATCAACGCCATGATCTACGTGCGCGGCCAGGCCCATGACTTCAATGACTGGGCCGCCAACGGCAACGACGGCTGGGGTTTTGCGGACGTACTGCCATACTTTCGCAAGCTGGAAAACCACCCGCTGGGCGACACCGAGTACCACGGCGGCAGTGGCCCCATCAGCATCACGCCGATGAAGGGCCAGACCCACCCGATCTGCGACGTGTTCCTCAAGGGCTGCGAGCAATTGGGCTATGCCCACAGCGACGACTTCAACGGCCCGAACTTCGAAGGCGCCGGTTTGTATGACGTCAATACGCGCAATGGTGAGCGTTGCTCCAGCAGCTTTGCGCACCTGCACCCGGCGCTCGGCCGTTCCAATCTGACGGTGGAATTGCATGCGTTGGTGGATCGCGTGCTGTTCGACGATCAGCAACGCGCCACGGGCATTGCCGTCACCCAACACGGCGTGACACGCACCTTCACGGCACGCAAGGAAGTAATCCTGTGTGCCGGCGCGGTGGACACGCCGAAGATCCTGCAATTGTCCGGTGTGGCCGACCAGCACCTGCTGGCTGAACACAACATCCCGTTGGTCAAGCACCTGCCGGCAGTGGGCGAAAACCTGCAGGACCATCTGTGCGCCAGCTACTACTACAAGGCCAACATCCCGACGCTGAACGACGAACTCAGCTCGCTGTTCGGCCAGCTCAAGCTGGGTTTGAAATACCTGCTGACCCGCAAGGGCGCGCTGGCGATGAGCGTCAACCAGGCCGGCGGCTTTTTTCGTGGTAACGACGAACAGAAGGACCCGAACCTGCAGCTGTACTTCAACCCGCTGTCGTACCAGATCCCGAAAAACAACAAGGCCAGCCTCAAGCCCGAGCCGTATTCCGGCTTCCTGCTGTGCTTCAACCCGTGCCGGCCGACCAGCCGGGGCACCATCCGCATCGCCTCGAAAAACCCACGGGATGCGGCCTTGATCGACCCCAACTACCTGAGCACCCAGAAGGACATCGACGAGGTGATCCAGGGCAGTCGGTTGATGCGCAAGATCATGCAGGCGCCAGCCCTCAAGGGCATCACCGTGGCCGAGGTGCTACCCGGCGCGGCGGTGCAGACCGATGAGCAGATGCTGCAATACTTCCGCGAGAACAGCGGCTCGATCTACCACCTGTGCGGCTCCTGCGCCATGGGCTCGGACCCGCAGGTGTCAGTGGTGGACAAGCGCTTGAAGGTGCATGGGTTGGAAGGGCTGCGCATTGTCGATGCGTCGATCTTCCCCAACGTGACCTCGGGCAATACCCATGCGGCGGTGTTGATGGTGGCGGAGAAGGGCGCCGACCTGATCCTGGAGGATGCCCACTGACCCTGTAGTGAGCGAGCTTGCTCGCGCCGGGCTGCGAAGCGGCCCCAAAAACAAAGGGAGCGCTGCGCACTCCAGCGCGAGCAAGCTCGCTCACTACAAGGGTCTCGGTTACCAGCCGCGTAGGCGTTCCCACACCTGCCTGTCGCCATTGTCCAGCAGGGCGTGATAGCTGCCAAACTGCGCCCCCGTGGCACAGGCATGGTTGGGCAAAATACGCAGGCGCATGCCCAGCGGAAATTGTGCGATCACATCCACATCACCGCCCTGGAATTGCACCACCCCATGCTCCTGATTGGCGCTGCTCAACAGCAGCCCCTCAATCGGCTTACCGCGCTCATCGCAGACCTGGCCGTAACCAAAGTCCTGTTTCTGCGATTGCGTGCCGCGATCCCGACTCATCGCCATCCAGCCCGAGTCCGTGATGACCCAGCCTTTTTCCGGTTGATGCCCGATCACCGTGGTCAACACGCTCAAGGCCAGTTCGTCGAGGCGGCACACGCCGATGTTGTGCATCACCAGGTCGAAAAAGGCATAGACCCCAGCGCGCAGTTCGGTCACGCCGTCCAGGTTGAGGGCGGATAACGCGGTGGGTGTCGAACCGACGCTGACCTGCGCGCAACGCATCCCAGCCGCACGGATGCGTTCGGCTGCTTCGACACACCGCGCACGCTCCTGCTCCGCGATGGCTTGCAGCGCGTCAGGCGTGTCCAGGCCATAGCTTTCACCGGCATGGGTCAGCACGCCCGTGAGGCTGTCACCGAGCAGGCGTGCGATGTCCAGCAGCAGCGGGTCGTGTGGCTTGACCCCGGAGCGATGGCCGTCGCAGTCGATCTCGATCATCACCGCAAAGCGTTCGCCATGCTCGCGACCAAAATCAACGATGGCCTGGGCGCCGGCCAGGCTGTCGGTGATCAGCGTCAAGGCGCAACCCCGACGACGCAGCGCTAGAGCCTGGGGCAATTTGTGCGGGGCCATGGCCACAGCGTAGAGGATGTCGGGGATGCCCAGGTCGAAAAAATACTCCGCTTCCTTCAAGGTCGAAACCGTGATGCCACGCGCGCCCGCTGCGATCTGCGCCGCTACCACTTCAGCGCACTTGTGGGTTTTGACATGGGGGCGCAACTGAACGCCCAGGCTGTTGGCGCGCTGTTGCATGCGCTGGATATTGCGCTGCATTTTTTCGATATCGATCAGTGCTGCTGGCGTGTCCAAAGTTGCAACTCCACTAGAGGGGACGGCGCTGAAATTGACGCCCTGTCCAGGACTGGATATGTTGTCTTGCATGAAAAACACCTCTCCCAACGATACTCACCTGATCAGCCAGCTCGAACAGATTGCCGAAGGCTTGAGCAAGACCTTCAGCCCGTTCTGCGAAGTGGTGCTGCACGACTTGCGCGACCCGCAGCACTCGATCCTGGCCATCCATAACAACCTGTCCGGACGCGCACCGGGAGACCCGACCACCGAGTTGGGCCTGGCGCGGATTGCCGACCCGGACTACCCGCAAGTCATCGCCAATTACCAGAACCAGTTCAGCGACGGTCGCCAGGTCAAGAGCACCTCGATTGGCATCAAGGGCGCGGGGGGCGAGTACGTCGCGGCCTTGTGCATGAACGTCGATCTCTCATTGTTCCGTGGCTTGCAGGGCATGCTCGAGCAGTTCGGCTCGGTCAGCGGCGACAAGCTCATCGAATCCCTGGACCCTTCCGGTGCCGACGTCATCCGTGCGCGTATCGACCAGTTCGCCGCCCGCCTGGCCACCACCCCGCGTGCGTTGAAGACGGCGGACCGGCGTGTGCTGATGCAGGAACTCAAAGACTCAGGCTGCCTGGATATTCGCCGGGCCATGGAAACCGTGGCTTCCCACTTGGGCGTGTCGCGCGCGGCGGTCTACACCTACGCCAAGTAGCGCGCCACGGCTTCAATCTCCACCAGATACCCGTGATGCAACTCGGGCACCGGTACCACCGCGCGGGCAGGGCGGTGGTCGCCCAGCGCGGCGGCGTACACGCTATCGAATGCAGGCCAGTGTTCGACGCCGGTCACATAGACCGTGACCTTCACCAAATCCTCTGGCGTAGCGCCGGCGGCTTTCAAGATCTCCAGCAGATTGTTCAAGGTTATCCGGGCCTGTTCGGCAAACGGCGCCGACAGGTTGTGCTGCCCATCCGGACTGACCGGCAATTGCCCGGAGATGTACAACGTGTCGCCGTGGCGGATGGCCTGTGAGTAATGGCCGGCGGGTTTGGCGGCGTTGGGCGTCTGGATGATCTTCATGAGGCCTCGCTGAGCAGCGCGGCGTACTTCTGGATATCGACGTTGCCACCGGTGACGATAATCCCCACGCGTTGGCCCTTGAACCGGTCACCTTCGTTGAGCAATGCCGCCAACCCCAGGCAGCCGGTAGGCTCCACCACCAGTTTCATGCGCTGCATGAAGAACTTCATCGCCCCGACCAACTCGGCATCCGACACGGTGAGGATGTCGTTCACCTGGTCGCGGATGATCGGGAAGGTGTAGTCGCCCAGGTGTTGAGTCTGCGCACCATCGGCAATGGTGGCCGGTGTGTCGATATGCACGATGCTGCCGCTGCGAAACGAGCGTTGGCCGTCATTGCCGGCTTCGGGCTCGACGCCATACAGCAGGCAGTCGGGCGCCAGGGCGCGGGTACTCAGTGCGGTGCCCGAGAGCATGCCGCCGCCGCCGAGGCCGACGAACAACGCATCCAGAGGGCCGGTGGTCTCCAGCAGTTCCTTGGCGGCGGTGCCTTGCCCGGCGAGGATGTGTGGATGGTCATAGGGCGGGATCAGGGTCAGGCCGTGTTCGCTGGCCAGGTTACGGCCGATCTGCTCGCGGTCTTCGGTGAAACGGTCATACAGCACCACGCGGGCGCCATAGTCGCGGGTGGCCGCAATCTTGGCGGCCGGTGCATCGGTGGGCATTACGATGGTCGCCGGTATGCCCAACAACTGCGCTGCCAGGGCAATCCCCTGGGCGTGGTTGCCGGAGGAAAACGCCACCACACCGGCCTTGCGCTGCTGATCATCGAAGCGCGACAACGCGTTGAAAGCACCGCGAAACTTGAACGAGCCAGCCCTTTGCAGGTTTTCACACTTGATGAACACCTGGGCACCGGTCAGCGCGTCGAGGGTGCGTGAGGTGAATACCGGTGTGTGGTGGGCGAAGCCTTCCAAACGTTGGGCGGCGGCGATGACGTCTTGGTAAGTTGGCAAATGCATGGGGAACGGACCTCAGTGGCTTGTCTGGATAAAATATCCATAACAAGACAAATAGTAAAGGTTCGTGTGTGCATGTTAGCGTTTCGGGCTTCTCTGACCGTTAGAGGATTACACGTTGATCCGACTTACCGATTACATCGCCCCGATCTCTCAATCCTGCCTTGCGCCGTGGGCCGACCTGGCGCCTTGGGCCCTGGTCAGCCAGGCACCCGCCATCGTTCGCCAACTGTTGGCCGAACTGCCAGCCGACGAGTACCTCATTCAGGATGAAATCGCCATTCACCGTACCGCCACGGTCGAGGCGGGTGCCTTGCTCAAGCCGCCACTGATCATCGGTGCCCACTGTTTTATCGCCAGCGGTTCACTGCTGCGTGGCGGTTGCTGGTTGGATGAACACTGCATCATCGGTCCCGGCGCCGAGTTGAAGACGTCCTTCGTGTTCAGCGGCAGCAAGCTGGCGCACTTCAACTTTGTCGGTGATTCGGTGCTGGGGCAGGGGATCAACCTGGAAGCGGGGAGCATCGTCGCCAACTACCGCAATGAGCGCGATGACAAAGAAGTGTTGGTACGAGTGGACGGGGCATTGCAACGCACTGGTTGCGACAAGTTTGGTGCGCTGCTCGGTGACCAGTGCCGGATCGGCGCCAATGCGGTATTGGCGCCAGGTGCGCTACTCAAGCCTGCCAGCGTGGTGGGGCGCGGGCAGGTGTTTGATGCAGAGAAAGACTAGAAATCGGCAATAAACTGCACGCCGCCGACCACCGCACCGGTGGTTTGCGTCAGCCCGCCGGGATACTTCACGTATTGCAGGTTGGGCCGCACCATCAGCCACTTAGTCGCCTGCACGCCGTAGTTGATCTCGTAGCTGTACTCGCGGCGCTGCTCGGGCACGTACAGCGGGTCATCAGTAGCGGTTACGCCATTGGCGGCGTTGAGCATCTGCGTGTTACGGGTGTAGCGGTCGCTGACCTGCAGTTTCGACGCGCCAATACCAAAAGTGTCGTCTGGGCGTGAATCGAACGGGCCTCGGTAGATCAGGCCGACCTGAATCAGGTTTTTAATCACGCTCTTGTCCGGGTCATTCATCGTCAGGTTGGCGAATACGTTGAGCCCGCGCTTGTTGTTGCCGTCGACCGTGGTCAACTGCTGCTGGCCCGACAGCCACCAGCCGTCGTTGCTGGAATACATCCGATAGGGCTTTTGCGAGCTGGCGGCAAAGTTGCCGTCGGCGTCCTTGAGCATGTCCTTGGTGTCTGCGTTGGCATAGTAGTAACCCACATGGTATTCGGAGTTCAGCCCGGCAACCTGGCCCTTCCAGATGGCTTCGATGGGAAAACTGGTGCCCTGGGAGCCGCTGATGAAGGGTTTGAAGCCATTGCTGGCTTCGGCGTTGCCGGGGTTCTTGTCGTAGGCTCCGACCTGTACCGCAAACTCGTCGGTGAACTGGTACTTGGCGCGCACTGCCCACTGACTGATGGGGAAGCTGTTCCACACGCCATTCCAGTTGCCTTCCTGGGAACCGCACAGGGTCACGTTCTGGAATTCGCAGGGGAACTGATCGAAGTCTTCGCCATGGCCGAAGCGCCCCAGTTTCAAGGCGAATTTGCGCTCGAAGAATTTCTGCTCGTACCAGAACTGCGAGAGCCGCCAGGCATTGCCGCCGCCGAACACTTCCATGGTGGAGGTCAGTCCAGTGGCGTTGGGCTGGTGCACGCGGTCGTTGGTGATGTCCTTGCCATGACGCTCGCCGATGCCGATGCGCAAGGTAGCGTCTTGCCAACCGAGCAGTTTTTGCAGGTCCATGTTCACACCGAGAATCAACTGGTCGCTCCAGCGTGCCGTGGTATGCGAGTTGTAGCCACCGCCGAGGTTGGAGCCGACTTCGCCGACGTACTTGAGGGTGAAGTCATAGCCCTGCTCGGCCAGTTGCGGGCGCAGGCCGTTCCAGTCGCCGAGCATGGCGGGGGAGTTTGGGTCCAGTAAACCGGCGCTGAAGGCGCAGGTCGACATGGCGCTGCAGAGCAGGGCCAGGGGTAGGGTGATGCGCATGGAAAAGCTCCTTGGATTGTTGTTTTTATTGGGGTGGAACTCGAACTTCAGGCACACAGAGGCCCCTGTGGGAGCGGGCTTGCTCGCGAAAGCGGTGGTTCAGGCATGAATCCGGTGACTGACACACTGCATTCGCGAGCAAGCCCGCTCCCACAGTGGAACTGTGGTGGTTTGAGGAGCGGGGTGTTACTGGAGGTTTACGTACAACCCGCCATCCACCAGCAACGACGCGCCGGTTACGTAGCGCGCCATGTCCGAGGCCAGGAATACGATGGGCCCGGCCACATCATCCGGCTCACCCAGGCGACCCAACGGCGTGCGTGAGGTCATGTAGGCGAGTTTTTCCTCATCGGCCAGGTCGTCCTTGTTGATGTCGGTGGCGATGGTGCCCGGCAGTACCGAGTTGCAGCGAATGCCGTACGGCCCCAGGGCAATTGCGCAGGATTGCATCAACGAATGCAGGCCGGCCTTGGTGGGTGTGTAGTGGGTCTGCATGCCGCCGCCGACCAGGGCGCTGATGGAGCTGACGGCGATAATCGCGCCGCCGCGACCCTGGTTTTTCATCTGGTTGGCCGCTGCCTGTACGGCGAAGTAGGCGCCATTGAGGTTGGTGTTGACGGTTTTCAGGTAGACCTCGCGGGGCATGTCGAGGAACGAGTGGAACGGGCAGATGCCGGCGTTGTTGACGAACACATCGACGCTGCCGAAGGCTTTTACTGCGCCGGCCACCAGTTTGTCGCCGGTGTCCGGGTCGGCCGCGTCGCCGCCCACTTCAATGGCTGTACCGCCGAACGCCTTTATCTCTTCGATCAACGAGTGCGCTGCCTCGGTGCCTTGGCCGCTGCCGCTATGGCCGATCACCACGCGGGCACCCTGGCGCGCGCATTCACGGGCGGCGGCGCGGCCGATACCACGGGAGGCGCCGGTGATGATCACGGTTTTGTCTGCAAGCAACATAAAACTCTCCTTCAAAAATAAGCGGCATCAGCCGAGATAATTGCCGTAGCCGACCATGGCGATCGCACCGAGGATCACCGCGATACCCGCCACCAGCACGCCTTTGTTGGCGGCACTGGTGCCGTGCCATTCGCGGAAATACAGGCCCCAGCAGTTGGACACGATGATGATGAATGACATGTGCAGTACCCAGGAGCTGGCGTCGTTCTGCAGGCGGCTTTCGCCCATGCCGTAGAAGAAAAACTGCAGGAACCACAGGGTGCCGGCAATCGCCACCAACAGATAGTTGCCCAGCAGCGGGGTGCTGCGGTCGGTGTAGTTATGGAAGGTGCGGTTGCGCCAATTCAGCCACAGGCACCAGATACCGTTGGTGGTGAGGCCGCCCCACATGATCACCATGAAGGTCACGTTGTTCTGGAACAGGCTGTTGGCGCCGTGCTCTACAGCAGCGGCGGCCAGCGGTCGGCCGGCGGAAATGCCGTAGCTGAAACACGCACTCAGTACGCCGGAAATCACCGCCACCAGCATGCCCTTGCCCAGGGAGAATTCGCTGACACTGGCGAACTTCACCGCCTGGGACACTTCCCGTTCCTTGATCAGCCCGGCCTTGCCGCACACTGCAATACCGACCAGCGATACGGCCACGCCCCACAACACCCAATGCCCGCCTTGCGAAGCCAGCATCGAGGTCAGCGTACCTTCGGTTTCGCTGGTGAAGAGGTCGCGGTACAGCGCCGGCATCAATGCGCCGAGGGCCGAGGTGAGGCCCATGATCAGCGACATGCCCAAGGACAAGCCGAGGTAGCGCATGGTCAGGCCAAATGTCAGCCCGCCGATACCCCACAACACGCCGAACAGGTAGGTCCAGAGCAGGGTGCTGGTGTCTGCGTTGCGCAGGATTTCCACCCAACCGGGCACCGTCAGTTGCGCCGCGATCAGCGGCACGATCAGCCAGGACACCAGGCCGCCGGTGATCCAATAACTTTCCCAGGCCCAGCCGCGGACCTTCTTGTAAGGGATGTAGAAACTGCCGGAAGCGAAGCCGCCGATAAAGTGCAGAATCACACCAAGGAGAATGATTTCCACGTAGTCGAATCCTTTTTTATTGTTGTTGTGCGTCGGTTGGATCAGGGGCGCGTCAGTTGGAACATGGGCAGCAGGTCAACACTGATCGGCGACGCGTCTGCGTGGCTGGGCATGATGTCCTGCATGTAGGCCCACCAGCGTTGCATCAGTGCTGTACCGGGCAGTTCATCCAGGCCGTGGACGTCTTCGTGGGTCAGCACGGCGAACAGCGCATTGCCCGGTTCATCGAAGAAAATCCGGTAATCCACCACACCCGCATCGAGCAGCGCCTGGGCCAGTTCGGGCCAGATGTCGTCGTGGCGCTTGCGGTATTCATCGGCCTGGCCGGAGTTGAGGTTCATGCGAAAGGCACGGGTCTGCATCACGGCGCTCCATGGCTGGGCGTATAGATTCGCACCGCGTTGTGCAGGAAGAATTTGGCTTGTACCGCCTCGGGTTTACCGGCAACGCAGCGCTTGACCAGGCCCAGTGTGGCGGCGAAATCCGCCAGGTCATCACTGTTGGGCCAGTCACTGCCGAAGAAGCAGCGGTCTTCGCCGAAGGCTTCCCACAACACCGCCAAGCGATCGTTGTAGAACGCCGTGTCGGTGATCAAGCCTTGAGGGCCGAGCTGGGGAATCTCCGCCAGTTTGGCGAACACATTCGGGCGTTCGGCCAGGCGCAGGAGGTCGGCGTGATAGGCCGCCTCTTCGCCTGATGGCACCTGGGCGTTGGGCAGGTGGTCGATGATGATGCGCAGCCCGGGCAGCCTATCGCTCAACTGCAACAGGCCTTTGACAAGACGCGGATTCGGGTTGGCGCTGTCCAGGCCACGGCCGCTGGCGGCGAGTTGGCGCAGGCCGTCGATAAAGCCTGGGCGCGCCTGGTCTTGCAGCAGGTCGCGATCCCACAGATTGCCGTAGCGCAGGCCGAGAAACAGCGGCTCATTGGTCAACGCGTCGAGGTCGTTGGCGAAGTCGGCGTGCAGCGGGTCGAGGTTGCCGACAAAGCCGAGCATGCGCGGTTCGCTGCGCAGGGTGTCGAGCAGCCAGCGGTTATCGTCGCGCCAGGGGCTGGCTTCCACGGCAATCGCGCCTACCACATTGTGCGGCGCGGCCAGGGCCCAGTAATCCGCCGGCAGGTGCGCGGCGTATAGCCGGTTACCGGGTTCAGGCCATGGAATGCCCTCGGGGCGACGTGGGTCGAACAGGTGCAAATGGCTGTCGATGATCGGGCCGCTGTAGGAAGTCAGGGGCATGACGCAGTCCTTATCAAAAGCAAATTCGGAGGGGCCAGCACGCTAGCGCGCCCGGCCCCGATTAACCAGCTCAGCTCTGCAGGTAAACCACATGGGTATGGGTGTACTCATACAGGCCGTGCTTGCCGTCGGCGCCGCCAATGCCGGATTTGCGCACGCCGGCATGGAAGCCCTGCATGGCCTCGAAGTTTTCACGGTTGACGTAGGTTTCACCAAAGTCGATTTCACGCACCGCGTGCATGGCCTTGCCCAGGTCGCGCGTGTAGATCGACGAAGTCAGGCCGTAGTCGCAATCGTTGGCCAGGGCGATGGCCTCGTCGAGGTCGTCGACGATCTGGATCGGCAGCACCGGACCGAAGATCTCTTCGCGCATGATCTCCATGTCGGCGCGGCATCCAGCCAATACAGTCGGCTGGAAGTGAAAACCCGCACCCAGGTCGGCAATCTGCCCGCCGCTGACCAACGTTGCGCCCTGGCTCAGGGCGGTGCGTACTTTGCGGTTGACGCTGTCCAGGCCCTGGCGGTTGATCAGCGGGCCCATTTCTACGTCGGCCTGGGCGATAGGGTCGCCATAGCGGGTGGCGGACATGGCTGCGCTGATGCGTTCGATAAACTGGTCGGCAACCTTGCGCTCCACGTACACCCGCTCGGCGCAGTTGCACACCTGGCCGGTATTGATGATGCGCGAATCGCGGATGGCTTTGACCGCCAGCTCCAGGTCGGCATCTGCCAGTACGATGGCCGGTGCCTTGCCGCCCAGTTCCAGGTTGAGCTTGGTGATGTTCGGTGCGGCGGCCGTCATGATCCGCGAGCCGGTCGCCACGCTGCCGGTGAAGCTGATCATGTCGACGCCTGTGTGCGCCGTGAGCGCGCCGCCGACCCGGCCGTCACCGCAGACCACGTTGAACACCCCGGCGGGCAGGTCGGTTTCGGCGACGAGCTTGGCGAACTCGAAGCAGTTGTTCGGGGTTTCTTCGCTGGGCTTGATCACGATGGTGTTGCCGGTGAGCAGCGCCGGCGCCATTTTGCGCGCGATCAGGAAGAACGGGAAATTCCACGGCAGGATGCCGGCCACCACGCCCAACGGCTTGCGGAACAGGAAGATATTTTCATTGGGACGGTCGCTGGTGATGATCTCGCCTTCGATGCGTCGTGCCCACTCGGCCATGTAGTCGAGATAGTCGGCGGTGAAATTCACTTCCACCTCCGCCAAACCACTGACTTTGCCTTGCTCCAGGGTGATGGTGCGCGCCAGGTGCGCAACGTTCTCGCGCAGCTTGGCGGCGATGCGGCGTAGGTGCCCGGCACGTTCGATGGCGGGTTTGCGCGCCCAGGTCTTTTGCGCCTGGCGTGCGGCGGCCAGGGCCTGGTCGACCTCGGCGGTGGTGGACGCCGGTACCTTCGACAGCAAGGCGCCGGTGGCCGGGTTGAGCACGTCAATGTGCGCTTCGCTGGAGCTGAAGCGGCCATTGATGAAATTCTGGTAAACGGGAACGGATGACATGGGCAAGTTCCTCAATAAGTACGCGAAGGCGCTTTCGTTTCGGCGGCAGGACGATAGCGGGCAAGGATGGCCAGGGCACTCTGGCGCAGGAGGCTGATGTCGATGGCCACCGCGATAAAGCGGCAACCCCAGGCCTGATAGCGGCGTGCATCGTCTTCGTTGGGCGCCAGGATGCCGCTGATCTTGCCGGCGGCGAGGGTGGCGTCGATGGCGTGCTTGATGCGCTCCTGGACCTCTGGGTGGCCGGGGTTGCCGGCGTGACCCAGGCCGATGGACAAGTCGGCGGGGCCGATGAATACAGCGTCAACGCCTTCTACGGCGGCAATCGCGGCGACGTTTTCCACGCCAAGGCGCGACTCCACCTGCACGATCAGGCACAACTCCTCATGGGCGGTGGTCAGGTAGTTGTCCACGCCGTCCCAGCGCGTAGCGCGGGTCAGACCGCCGCCGACGCCACGGATGCCGTGGGGCGGGTAACGCATGGCACGCACCAGGGCCTGGGCCTGTTCGGCGGTTTCGACCATGGGGATCATCAAGGTCTGAGCGCCGATATCGAGCAGTTGCTTGATCAGGCTGGCGTCACTGTTGACGGCGCGCACCACGGGCGCGGTGCTGTACGGCGCGACCGTCTGCAACTGGTTGAGGACGCTCGGAACCGTGTTGGGAGCATGTTCACCGTCGATCAGCATCCAGTCGTATCCGAGGCTGGCGACGATCTCGGCAGCGTAGCCGGTGGCGAAACCGGCCCAGATGCCGTATTGGGTGGCGTCCTTGGCGAGGGCGGCCTTGAAGCCATTGCGGGGCATGTTCATGGCGGGTTCCTCAGCGGTTGTAGGGACGGTGCAGTTGGCAGTCCGGGTTCAGGTCAACGCCAAAGCCCGGCTTGTCCAGCGCCGACAAGCGCATGCGGCCATTTACCGGCACCGGTTCGCCCAACAATTGCGGGTGGAACATCGGCACCACTTCATCCGCTTTGGGCGCCATCATCAGGAACTCGGCGAATGGGCTGTTATGGCGGGTGGCGACAAAGTGATAGCTGTACACCGACGAACCGTGGGGCACGACCATTGCGTTATGCGCATCCGCCAACGCCGAGATTTTCACCAGTTCGGTGAGGCCGCCGCACCAGCCGACGTCGGGCTGGATGATGTCGCAGCAGCCCATCTCTAGCAGCATGCGGAAACCCCAGCGGGTGGCTTCGTGTTCACCGGTGGTCACCAACATGCCTTTGGGCACGTTGCTGCGCAGGGCGGCATAGCCCCAATAGTCGTCTGGGGACAGCGCTTCTTCGATCCACTTCAGGCCATGCTCATGGGCGCCGATCGCCAGCTTGGTGGCGTAGTTCAAATCCAGGCTCATCCAGCAATCGAGCATCAGCCAGAAGTCAGGGCCGACCCGTTCACGCATGGTCGCCAGCGCTTCGAGGTTCTTGCGCAGGCCTTCTTCGCCTTCACTGGGGCCGTGGTGCAGGGGCATTTTGCCGCCGATAAAACCCATTTTCTGCGCGAGATCCGGGCGCGCGCCGGTGGCGTAGAACTGCAACTCATCACGCACCGCGCCGCCGAGCAGTTGGTGCACGGGTTCCTGGCGGATTTTGCCGAGCAGGTCCCACAAGGCCAGGTCGACGCCGGAAATCGTGTTGATCACCAGGCCCTTACGCCCGTAATACAGGGTGGACTGGTACATTTGGTCCCAGATTTTTTCGATGTCGGTGACGCGGGCGCCTTCGAGAAAGCGCGCCAGGTGTTTCTCGACAATGTAAGCCGCCGGTTCACCGCCAGTGGTCACAGCGAAACCGACGGTGCCGTCGCTGGCTTCGATCTCCACCACCAGGGTGCCGAGCACGTTGATGCCAAAGCTGCGGCGGCTCTGGCGGTACTCGGGGTACTTGCTCATCGGCGTGGAAATATGGTCGTCGATCCAATGCCCATCGGCCTGGTCGTGGTAATCGGCGCCGCCGCCTCGCAGTACAAAGGCGCGGACGTGTTTGATGGTGAGATGACCCATGATGTGACTCCTGGCGTTAAACAGTGGCCGGCGTTTTCGACGCGGTGCGGCCGGGTGAGTGGATGCCCAGCACCAGCAATGCAGCCAGTACCGTGGTGGCGGACAGCAGGTACAGGCCGGCTGCCGGGGAGTTCAAGGCGCCTTCGGCCCAGTGCTTGATGACCGGTGCGATGAAGCCACCCAGGGCGCCGAAGGAATTGATCAGTGCAATGCCGGCTGCGGCAGCGCTGCCGGCCAGGTAGCTGGAGGGGAAAGTCCAGAACACCGGTTGCACGGCGATGAACCCCGAGGCGGCAAAGCACAGCGCGAGCATGCCCAGCAGCGGGTTGGCGAAAGTCACCGAGCAGGCGATGCCGGCGGCAGCCATCAGCAGGGTCAGGCAGGCGGTCTGGCGACGCAGGCCGGTGCGGTCGCTGTAGCTGGGAATCCACCAGGCCGCAAACAGTGCGCAGAGCCAGGGAATGGCCGAGACCAGCCCGACCATCAAGCCAACCTTGGTGCCGAGCAGATCGCCCACTTGGGTCGGCAGGTAAAACACCACGCCGTAGACGCTGGCCTGGATCAGCAGGTACACCAGGCACAAGTACAACACCGCGGGTTGGCACAGCACGGTGAGCAGGCTGCGACCGTGGGAGGTTTTGTGCTGGTCTTCGCTGTCCAGCAGGCTTTGGATCTGCTGGCGTTCAGCAAAGGTCAGCCACTTGGCATCGGCGGGGCGATTGTCGAGGTACCAATAGGCCCAAATGCCTACTGCGGTCGCCATCAGGCCTTCCACCGCGAACAGCCACTGCCAGCCGTGTATGCCGCCAAACCCATCCATTTCCAGCAGCAAACCGGACAACGGGCTACCGAAGATGAAGGCCAGCGGCGCACCGAAATAGAAGAAACCCATGGCCTTGCCGCGCACGGCCTGGGGGAACCAGTAGGTAAGGTAAAGAATGACGCCGGGGAAAAATCCGGCTTCGGCCACGCCGAGTAAAAAACGCAGCACGTAAAAGCTGGTTTCGTTGTGGGCAAACACCATGGCGGCCGAGATCAGGCCCCAGCTGACCATGATGCGGCACATCCACAGACGGGCGCCGACGCGGTGCAGGATCAGGTTGCTCGGCACTTCGAGCAGCGCGTAGCCGACAAAAAACACGCCAGCGCCAAACGCAAAGGCGGCGTCGCTTAGACCGGTGTCGGCCTGGAAAGCTTGTTTGGCAAACCCGACATTGGCGCGGTCGAGAAAGGCCATGATGTACATCAACAGCAGGAAGGGCAGCAGTCGCCAGGAAATCTTGGCGAGCAGGGGCGCGGGGAGGGTTTTCATAGTGGCGTCCGATGTTTTGTTCTTATGGGACGGACTGTACGGCGGCCGAGCAATACGCTACAAATCGAATCTCGCTTACAACTGATAACCTCAGGGTATCGATAACAAGGATAAAAATGCGCAGTCCCGCGATCTCTCCCAGCCTGTTCAACCGCCTGCGCTACAAGCACCTGCATATGCTCGTCGCGCTGAGCTCCAGCCAAAACCTGCACCGTGCGTCACAGGCGCTGAACATGTCGCAGCCTGCCGCCACGCGCATGCTGCGTGAGATCGAGGACATGTTTGCCTGTGATCTGTTTGAGCGGTTGCCGAGGGGGATGCGTCCTACGGCGCTCGGGCAGGAGTTGATCCGTTTTGCCGAATCCGCCTTGAGCGGTTTGGACCGGTGTGCCGAAGACTTGATGGCACGACAGCAGGGCGGTTACGGCTACCTGTCGATCGGCACCATCATGGGCGCCGCACCGGACTTGGTGATGGACTCCATCGCGCAGATCAAATCGCTGAACCCGCAACTGCGTATCCGCATCATGGGCGACACCAGCGACCAAGTGATCCAGTTGCTTGAACAGGGACGCATCGACCTGGCTATCTCGCGCCGTAATGCCGCCACCGACAACGAGCACTACAGCTTCGAACCCCTGGGCAACGAACGCTTGCTGGTGGTGGTGCACGCCGGCCACCCCCTGGCCCAGCGTGAGCAGTTGATGCTGGATGAACTGGTGCGCGACTGGCCATGGATCCTGCAACCGCAAACCAGCCCTGCGCGCATCGGCTTCGACCAGGCGCTGCAGGATCTGGCGCTGCCCAGCCCGGCGGACATCATCGAGTGCAGCTCGGTGTACTCCATGCAGCAGTTGATCCAGCTGACCGACGCCGTGATGGTGCTGTCCGAAAGCGCACTGCGTGATTACCTGAAAATGGGCCTGGTAGTGGCGCTGCCGGTGGCCCTCGACGTGCGACTGGCGCCGTTTGGCATGTTGTTGCGCAAAGGCGAAGTGGTGAGCCGTGAACTGGGGTTGTTCATCGACTTGTTGCAGAAGAAGGCCGCGATGCTTTGAACGTGGTGTGTAAAGGGCATGGTGCGTCGGCACGATATTAAATAGAATGAATCTCATTTGAGACTCACTCGCGCCGCGCAGGTCGCTTGCCATGAATGATGCTGTTGTTCCGACTCTCGCCCCCGAACTGACGCTGTCGAGCCTGTACCGCGACCACCGCAGTTGGCTGGAAAGCTGGCTGCGCCGGCGCCTGGGCAATGCCTGGGATGCGGCTGACTTGAGCCAGGATACGTTCTTGCGGGTGCTCGCCAGCGCCCAGCCGATTGCGCAGATGCAGGAGCCGCGTGCGTATCTGGTCACCGTCGGCAAGCGCCTGTTGGTGAATTTTCATCAGCGACGCAGCCTTGAACAGGCCTATCTGAAGGCCTTGACGAGTCTCCCTGAAGCCTGCGTGCCGTCGCCCGAGCAGCGTTGGCTGGTGCTGGAAACACTGCAAGCTCTGGACGAATTGCTCGATGGCTTACCGGTGCTGGTCCGCCGAGCCTTCCTGTGGAGCCAACTGGAAGGCTTGGGCTACCGAGAGATCGCCGAACGCCTGGATGTGTCGGAACGCACCGTAAAACGCTACATGGCCCAGGCCTACGAACACTGCCTGCTGGTGGATCTGTGAGCCGCGACGTCGCCCGCGCCGCCGCGCAATGGTTGGCGCTGCTGGAGTCCGGTGCGGCCACCGAGCGTGATCACGCCGCGTTGCAGCATTGGCGTGACAGCCACCCCCAGCATGAACAGACCTGGCAAAAAGCCCAGACCCTGCGCCAGCGGTTCAGCGACTTGCCCCAGGCCTTGGCGATGGCCAGCCTCGACCGTCCGCAACCGGGACGCCGTGCCGTGCTCAAGCGTGCGCTGGGGATCGCTGCACTGGTGCCGACCGCGTGGTTGATCAGCCGTCAATTGCCCATCGAGGCCTGGCGTGCCGACTTGCATACTGCTACCGGCGAGCGCAAACGCATGTCCTTGGCCGATGGCGGCAGCTTGCAGCTCAATACCGCTACGGCGGTGGACGTAGACCTGGCGCAGCACCGCATCAGCCTGGTGGAGGGCGAGCTGGCGTTGAATGTGCCAGGCACGACGGTGATGACCGTGCACACACGCTACGGCGAGCTGCGGGTCAGCCAGGCCGAGGTGTGTGTGCGGCAGTTGGCCACGGGTTGCCTGGTGTCGGTGCTCAAGGGCTCGGTCCAGGTGCGCGATTTGAACGGGCAGATGGCGACCTTGCAAGGTGGGCAGCAAGCGCCGCTCAAAGCCAGTGGTCTAGGGACCTGGGTGCCTTTCGATGTGCTGCAGCTCGGCTGGCGCGATGGCGTGCTGACCGCGCAGAATCAGACGCTGGGTGACTTTCTGCGGGAGCTGGAGCGTTATCGACCGGGTGTGTTGCGCTGGGAGCCGAGCCTGGAAGACCTGCGGGTTACCGGTAGTTTTCGCCTGGACGACACCGACCGCATCCTCAACCTGCTGGCCTCAAGCCTGGGGCTGGAAGTGCAGGCGCGGACGCGGTATTGGGTGACCTTGCGCAAGGTCGTCTAAATCACATGGGCACGTTGCAACTCAGTCAGGGATTGCGCCTTGAGCTGCGCCAGCAACGGATCACGCCGGTCACGCGGGTGCGGCAGATTCACCGCCAATTCCTGGCGAATGCTGCTCGGCCGGTTGTCCATCACCAGCACCCGGTCACTCAGGTACAGCGCCTCGTCCACATCATGGGTCACCAGCAACAAGGCGATGGCATGGTGTTCGGCCAATTGCAGCAGCAAATCCTGCAGCTTCATGCGGGTAAATGCATCCACTGCACTGAACGGCTCATCCAGCAGCAACACCTGCGGGCGTGAATACAACCCCCGCGCAATGGCCACCCGCTGCGCCATGCCGCCGGACAATGCCTTGGGCAGTGCCTGGGCAAAGCCCTTGAGGCCGACTTCCTCGATCAACTGTGTGACCCAGGCCTTGTCGTAGTGGCTGTCATCGCTGAAACCGATGTTCTGTTCCACCGTGAGCCAGGGCATCAGCCGTGGCTCCTGGAATACAAAGGCCACTTCGCCATCGGGGCTGTGCAGTTCACCCTGGAAGTCCGTTTCCAGGCCGGCGACGATGCGCAGCAAGGTGCTTTTGCCGCAGCCGCTGGGGCCGAGCAGGCTCACGGCTTCCCGTGGTTGCAGCGCCAAACGCACGTCTTTCAACACGGTGGTGCTGGCGAAGCTTTTACGCGTGACATGAATATCCAACAGCGGTTGCGCGCTCATTGCCCGGCTCCCTGGAAGGTATCGCGCCAGGCCAGGCAACGCGTTTCCAGTGCTGCGAGCAGGCCATCGCTGACCTTGCCGAGCAGCGCCAACACGATAATCGCCGCCAGCACGATATCCGGCCGCGAAGTCTCCCGCCCATCACTGAGCAGGTAACCCAAGCCCTTGGTCGCCGCGATCAGTTCGGCCGCCACCAGAAACATCCACGCCAGGCTCAAGCCACTGCGCAACCCGGTGAACAGGCCGGGCAGGGCGGCGGGCAGCAGGATCCGACGCACCAGCCGCCGCCGGCTGAAACCGTACATCTGCCCGACTTCCACCAGCTTGCGGTCGATATCGCGGATGGCCGCGACACCATTGAGGTACACCGGGAAGAAGGCGCCAATCGCGATCAGTACGATCTTCGAGGTTTCGTCGATGCCCAGCCACAGCAGCAACAGCGGGACCCAGGCGAGGCTCGGGATCGAACGCAGCCCGGCAAACGTCGGTTCCAGGTAGGCTTCGGCCTCGCGGCTCAAACCGACCCAGGCGGCAAACACCAGAGCCAGGCTGGCGCCAATGGCAAAGCCCAACAGTACCCGGCCGAGGCTGGCGCTGATGTGCTTCCACAATGCGCCTTCGGCCAGGTCGGTGAGGGTTACGGCGATCTCGCTGGGGGCCGGCAT
Source organism: Pseudomonas sp. IPO3749 (assembly GCF_013386605.1). NCBI lineage: Bacteria > Pseudomonadati > Pseudomonadota > Gammaproteobacteria > Pseudomonadales > Pseudomonadaceae > Pseudomonas > Pseudomonas sp. IPO3749. The sequence goes on from NZ_JACARN010000074.1 coordinate 26,942, forward strand.
CTGGTACGACGGCAGCCAACCCACGCGCACCACCACCTCCAGCACCAGCAGGATCAGCACCGGCAACACCAGGCCCTTGAGCCGCCTTGGCCAGGCACTGCGGTTGATCACCACCGGTGCGGCAAGGGGCAATGCTTGGGTTTTGCTGGTCATCACGGGCTCCTTAATGGCCGAACGAGGTGTCGATCAACTGGTCGATCACCTGGTCCACGTTCACGCCTTTGCGCACCAGCTCTTCCGACACCAGGATCGGCGCGGCCGCCTTGGACGCCACCACGTCCTTGCTGCTCAGGAACGGCGTGCTCAAGTCGGTGCGCGAGAGTTGCAGCTTGGCCACTTCCAACGGCAGGCCGGACTCGTCGGCCAGCAGCTTGGCGAATTCATCCGGGTGCTTCACCGCCCAATCCCGCGCCTTTTCATAGGCACCGAGCACTTTGGTGATGGTCTGCGGATGCGCCTTGGCGAACTTCTCGGTGACGCTGACCACGCCGTAGCTGTTGAAGTCTTTATTGCGGTAGAGCAGGCGCGAACCGGCCTGGATTTCACTGGCGGCCATGTGCGGGTCAAGACCGGCCCAGGCGTCCACGTCACCTTTCTCCAGCGCGGTACGGCCGTCCGGATGTTGCAGGTGCACCAGCTCCACGTCGTCCTTTTTCAGCCCGGCCTGTTGCAGGCTGCGCAGGGTGAACAGGTATGGGTCGGTGCCCTTGGTGGCGGCGATTTTCTTGCCCTTGAGGTCGGTGACGGTCTTGAACGGTGAGTCCTTGCGCACCACCAGCGCGGTCCATTCGGCGCGGCTGTACACGTACACCGATTTGATCGGGCTGCCGTTGGCGCGGCTCAGCACCGCCGACAAGCTGGCGGATGACGCAAAGTCCACGCCGCCACTGTTGAGGTATTCCAGGGAACGGTTGCTGCCCTGGCTCAACACCCAGCCCACTTTGGAGTGGGGCAAGGCTTGTTCCAGCCAGCCGAAATGCTTGAGCACCAGGCTGACGGGCGAGTAATAGGCGTAGTCGAGGTTGACTTCGGCGGGATCGGTGTCGGCGGCGTGGGCCAGGGGTTGCAGGCACAGCGCGAGGGCGCAGGCGCCGAATAGGCGTTGGGTGAAGGCTTTCATGGAACAGCTCCGGCAAGGCGTTGAGAGAAGGTTTTTCTTATATTCAGAAAATTTGGTTTGCATGTTCCATCATGCTTTATAGGAATATGCAGTCTCTGTGCCATGTGCTTTGGAGGCGTGTTTCCGGGGTTCAGGAGGCGTTAAGCTGTGGTGGGAGAGGGCAGATTGTTGAAGCGCTGTTGGCTGGGCAACAGTTCTCATATGTCCATATCGAATAAATAAAGAGTTATATATTCCTTTTAATGTTCTTGGCGATGGCGCATTTTGAGGGCCTGCGCATTCGTGCGGATTGACCCAACAGCCAAAAGGAAAGCCGACATGACCATTAAAGCAATCAACGTGCGCAACCAGTTCAAGGGCGTGATCAAGGAAATCCTGCTGGGGGAAGTGGTGTCGGAAATCGACGTGCAGACCGCGTCCGGCATTGTCACTTCGGTGATCACCACCCGTTCGGTGCGTGACTTGGAATTGAAGGTGGGCAGTGAGGTGATTGCGTTTGTGAAGTCCACCGAAGTGTCCATTGCCAAGCTATAAATGACTGCCCCCGCACTCAGGCGGGGGCATTCATGACTCAAGCGATTTTCGGTCCACTACCACCCGGTGGATGTGGCTCCGGTTTCTCTGGCGGTGCGTCCGTCGGCAAGTTCTTCGGCGCCTTGTTCGGGTCTTCGTAGTCCTTGTGCAAGCCCCCATCCAGCCGGTTGCTCGACGAACCGCCTTTTTGCGGGGTCTCGTCGAAGTGTTCCCATTCAGACTGCTGGAATCGGAAGATGCTGTCGTCGGTCGGCGCGTCACGGCCACCGTAATGGTGGATTTCGTAGTGGGCGTATTCGACTTTGTCAGCCCAGTTGTCCTGCAATAGACCGTCGCCGGCCAGGTCGCGGTACCAGTCGTTTTCCTTCTCGGTCGCCTTCTGCTTTTTGTTGTGGTCGACGAAGTAGCCGATGATCCCGCCGACCACCGCCAACACCACGCCCACCAGGAACAACGGCCCGGTCAACGCCGCCGCCGTGCCCGCGCCAAACAGCGCCGCAGCCCCCAGTACGCCCGCCGAGGCACCGAACGCACCGCCCGCCACTTGCAGGCCGCCGGCCGCCTGGGCCAGGGGGTCCTTATCCTTCACGCCGCTCTTGATTGCCAATGCGCCCAACACGATGTCGGCAAAACCGCCGGCAATGTCCGTGGCCGGGCCGAGCACCTTGATCACGGAACCGGCGATCTTCGCCGATTTCGACGCGCCCAGCTTGGCCGCACCCGCCGCTGCCAGGCCGTCATCCAGGTGCGTGGCCAGGCCTTCGGTGGCCTCGGTGACAGCCTTGTCGCCGTCGCCGAACATCTTGGCGATGCCGTCGTACTGGCTGTCCGGCACGGCATCGAGAGCGGTGGCGATCTTGGATTTGACCTCGGAGGGCAATTCGCTGACGCGGAACTCGAAGTTCGGCTCCTGCATGCCGGTCTTGCCCCAGATCTCCGGCAAGGTCTTGTCCAGCCCCAGGAAGTCCACCAGGCCGCCTTTGCCCAGGGCTTCACCGATCTTGTCGCCCAGGCGCACGAAGTGGCTGGAGCCGCCGGCAAAGCTCAGGAAGTCCTTGGCGATGGTCATGCGCTGCGCCGGGGTTTCACCCAGCTTGCCGCCTTTGCCCACCAGTTGGTAAATCCCGGAAAACAGACTCACACCAGCGCCCAGGGAGCCAAGGATGCCCTTGCTGTTGAGGGTGTTGAACACCTCGCCAAGCATGCCGCGATCGGCCACCGGAATGTAGGGTTTGCTCAAGGCGGTTTTCAGGTCGGCTTCGCTGATCGCACCGTTTTTCTGGTAGACGGCGCCCAGCTCTTCCAGGGCCTTGGTGACCGCGGCGGATTTTTCCTTGCCTTGCAGGCCTTCGTTGAGGAATTTCTCCAGGGTTTCCTGGGTACGGCGCGGCAAGTCCAGCACGTTGCCCTTGAGCACGCCTTTGAGCAGGCCGAACAGGTCCTTGGTCGCCAGTTCGTTGTTCTCGTCGGAGATCTTGCTCGGGTCCGACAGGATGGCGTTGAGGTCGGTGGTCAAACCGTCGGCCTGGATATTCTGCGCGGCCTTGCTCGCGGCTTCCGGGTCGAACAGCGACAACGACGTCAGGGTGTCGCTGAGGTCTTTTTGCGCCTCAAAGGTCTTGCCCTGGCTCTGCAGGTCCTTGAGGTACAGCACGTAATCCGGGTTGGAAGTGAGGTCCAGCAGCTTCTGCTTGATCTCGTCCTTGTTGGGCAGTTTGTTGATCGCCTCGTCCATCTTCGACTTGTAGTCAGCCTGCACGGTCGGGTCGTTGAACAGCTCGCCGATCTGCTTTTGCACGGCCTTGCCGTCGATGATGTCGTGCATGTCGGCCGAGGTCAGCTCGGTCTGCTTGTCATCGAACTCGCGCCAGGTGGTGTTGAACGGGCGCTTGGCCTCTTCGTAGCCGGTGATGCCGTGGCCGTTCTGGTAGGCGGCCTGGGCTTCGAGGGCGCGAACCAGCTTGGCGCGCGGGTCGTCCTTGGGGATCGAGCCGTTCTTCACGCCTTCGCGGTAGGTGTCGATCAGTTGGGTGGTGGCCAACTCGCTGACGCTGAGGGTGGGCGACTTATCGTCCTTTTCATCGGCATGTACGCCGGTGTCCAGGTTGAGTACGTCCAGCTCGTCGGCCTTGGGCAGGTTGTGCTTGGCGCGGGTGTCGTCCACCGAGCTGGCGCTCCAGGCTTCCCACTTGGCCGCGACATCGTCGTAGAGCTGCGGGCTGAGTTCCTTGGAGACGATGACCTTGCCTTCGCTGGTTTCGTAGCGGATCAGGCCGTCGCCCAGTTCGTCCGGGGAGCCGAAGGTGATGTCGGTGTTCTTCAGGAAGTCATTCGGCCCGGCCAGCTTGTAGCCTTCGCCTTCGCTGGTGTGGATCTTGGCCCAGGTGTCATTGGCCGTGGCGACGCTCTTGAACAGCTCGGGGCTGACGTCGGCCGACACCACGACCTTGGTGCCGTCATGCAGTTCATAGGTGAGGATGTTGTCTTTCTGGTCGTTGTTCCAGTTGAAATTCTTGTAGTCGTTGAGGCCCGGCACTGGCGTATTGGCGTCGGCCAGCACCGCGCCGTTGTTCAGCTCGCCTTCGACCACGGCTTTCTTGCCGGGATCGGTGTAGACCTCATGCAGGCCGGCCAGGTAATCGAACAGCTTGGGGTTGTCGTCGCGGGCCACCACCATCTTCTGGCCGTTGCTTTCGAAGCGGATCAGGCCTGGGCCGACTTCATCGACCGGGCCAACCGCCGTGCCGCCGTAGGGTGGCCACACTTCATTGTCGCTGGCGCGCTTGTAGCCGGCGTCTTCACTGGTGGACAGGCCGGTGAAGCTGGCATAGGCGTCCTTGGCTTTCTGGAACGCCTCGGGGTTGTCGCGCTGGCTGATGACGACCTTGGTGCCGTCCTGGGTCTCGTAGCGGATCACGCCTGGCCCGGTTTCATCCGGTGGGCCGAGGGATTTGTAGTCTGCGAGTTTCGCCGGGGCGCTGCCGTCGGCGCCGAGGCTCTGGTAGCCGGCATTCTGGCTGGCGACCACGCCGGAGAGGGATTTGAAGTCGGTACTGACCTGCTTGAACAGCTCGGGGCTGTCCTGTTCGCTGACGATGACTTTCTTGCCGTCCTGGGTTTCATAACGAATCAGCCCCGGACCGACTTCATCGGGCGGGCCGATGGCCTTGTAGTCGGCCAGTGCCGGCGGTGGCGTTGCGTCCTTGGCGGCCAACTCATAGCCGTCCTTCTTGCTGGCATCCAACCCGGACGGCGTCTTGTCGTGGGCCTCGACCTTCTTGTTATTGGCGCTGTTCTTGAGCAGCACATGGAACGGCGCGCCGGACTTGGGCGGCGTGCGGGGAAGGGCTTTGGGGTCGGACGAGCGATCGAGGGGCTGGGTCGTCATGCCATGGAACTCCTGCTGTAGCCGGTTGTGGCGGTCGGCAAAAACAGTAACAGCAGGGGTTCGGCACTCGTTGCGAAAAGTTGTGAATTAGGCCTGACGGTTGCGCAGGGCGCGCTCCATGCGGTGCAGGCCTTCTTCGAGCATGGCCCGTGGGCAGCCGAAATTCAGGCGCACGAATTGCTGGCTGTCGTCACCAAACTCGATCCCGGCGCTCAAGCCGACCTTGGCCTGCTCCAGGAAAAACTGCTGTGGGTCATCCAGGCCCAGGGCGCTGCAATCCAGCCAGGCCAGGTAGGTGCCTTGTGGCGCATGCATGACCACGCCAGGCAGGCGGGTTTGCACGGCGTCGAGCAGGTAGTCACGGTTGCTTTGCAGGTATTGCACCAGCGCGTCGAGCCAATCACTGCACTGGCTGTAGGCTGCGCGGGTGGCTTCCAGGCCCAGGGGGCTGACGCTGTCGACCATGCCGCAACGGGCATTATTGAAGCGCTCGCGGATCTCGGCGTTCTGGATCACCGCAAAGCAGGTCTTCAGGCCGGCGACGTTGTAGGCCTTGCTCGCCGACATCAGGGTAATGGTGCGCTGGGCAATCTCGGGGCTGAGGCTGGCGGTGGGGATGTGGCGACGGCCGTCGAAGCACAGTTCGGCATGGATTTCGTCGGAGATGATCAGCGCGCCGTGTTCCAGGCAGGTGTTGGCCACGGCCAGCAGTTCTTCGCGCGGGAAGACTTTGCCCATGGGGTTGTGCGGGTTGCTCAGCAACAGCGCACCCGCGCCGGTCAGCGCCTGGCGCATCGCAGGCATTGGCGTGAGGTATTCGCCGTTCACCAACTCGAAGGGCACTTCGATGCGCGGCAGGTTCCAGTGCCCCGGCGCCAGGCGAATCGGCCGGTAGTTGGGGGTTTGCAGCACCACCGGCTGGCCCGGCTTTACAAACGCGTGCAGCGCCATATTGAAGCCGGGCTCGACGCCGGGCAGGAACAGCAGTTCATCCGGCTGCACGCGCCAAGCGTACTTGGCCCACAGGTCGGCGATGATTGCCTCGCGCACATCCGGCCCGGCGACGCTATAGCCCAGCACCTGTTGGTCGAGGCGCGCGTGCAGGGCATGCAGGACGGCGGGCGGGGCGGCGATGTCCATGTCGGCGATCCACATCGGCAACACGTCTTGTGGGTAACGGTTCCACTTGGTGCTGCCGGTGCCGAGGCGGGGGTGGATCGTGTCGAAATCAAAGCTCATGGGGGGCTCGTATCAGGAAGTCAGGCGCAAGAATGGCGCTGATTCTAGCGCCATTATTTTTATAGGCCAGAGCTGATTGCCACCGCGAGTTGCCGGTGCGCCTGTTCCAGGGCGCGGTTGACCGCTTCTTCACCGCGCACCATGGCCGGCAGGTAGACGAAATCCACCGAGTGAATGCCCACCGTCGACAGGATGGTGCTCATGTACGGGGTCAGGAAGTCCGGCTCATGGCCCTTGCGGGCGTTACCTGAACTGACCAGCACAAAGGTGCGCCGGTCCTGCAGCAAGCCGACTTTGGCGAACTGTTCATTCACCGTAAAACTGCGCTGGATGCGCACCACATGGTCGATCCAGGCCTTGAGCGCCGCCGGCACGGTGAAATTATGCACGGGGGTGCACAGGATCAGCAGGTCGCAGGCTTCCAATTCCACAATCAATTGTTCCGAGAGTGCCGTGGCACTGCCGCTGAGTCCGCCGGGGGTGGTCAGTGCGTTGGCATATTCACGGGTCAGGGGCGGCAGTGCCTGGCCGCCATAGTCACGCTCGGTCACCGCGGCGTCGGGGACCAGGTCGCGCAGCAGTGCGCGGGCGAGTTTGAAGGTTTGCGCAGCTTTGCCGTGGGGGCTGAAACTGAGGAGCAGGGCGCGGGTCATTGGCTCAGGTCCTGGGAGAAGTGCATGCCCAGGGGCAACAGGCCCTGGCGGAAATAGAAGCGCTGGGCCAGGGCCATGTGCATGCCGGTGTCCAGTACCAGCCAGCGGTAGCCTCGGGCGCGGGTTTCTTCGCGTACGCGGTCCAGCAGGTGTTCGCCCAGGCGGCGCCTTTGTTGCGTGGCGTCTATGACCAGGTCATCTACGTAGATGAAGCGGCCATACAGGGTGTTTTCGGTTAGCCGATAGCCGGCGAGGCCGATTACCTTGCCGTGCTCTTTTGCTGCCAGCAGGTGGTAGCCGTTTTGCCGTTGGCGGTGGATTTGTTCGGCGAATGCGGCGGCGTCGGTGAGGTGGGGGCGTAGTTGGTGCATGACTGGGAAGCTGGCGATGAGGTCGGCCTCGGTTTCCAGGTGGGTGAATTCGATGTGGTCATTCATGGTGGGGGCTTTGTGTGGTGAGGGGTATGCCATTGTTGTGGGTATGGCTGAGGTGGGACAGGGGCATGATTGGACATGTGGGTTGGGGCATATCCGATATTTGGGTAACGGCGGCTTAAGGTTCCGCCCTTACGGCGGGTCACTTTGGAAAAGCCCCAAAGTAACCAAATGTATGGTCAGCCCACCTTTTGCTATCCAGTCACGATGAACGGTAAGTCAGGCTTGCGCTAATG